>JBHHVX010000006.1:0-51126 GCA_046754505.1 Phycisphaerae bacterium
ATCATCGTGTCTATCTCGCCATGTTCAAGCGGTGTTCGGAAGCCTATGGCCTGAGTATCATCGGGTACTGCCTGATGACCAACCACATGCACCCGATTGCGGCCCCGGCCACCGAGGATGCGCTGGCGAAGGCGGTGTGGCGCACGCATTGTTTCCACACTCAGTATGCCAACCGCTTCCCGCACGCGTGCGACATCGCATCGGGCATCCGTCAGGACACCAACGGCAACGGTGTGCCGGACGAGCGCGAGCGGCAGGCCCAAGGCGGCGGACCATCCCCCGCACCCGGAGGCAACGGAGCCGCCGTTGCCACGCCCGAGGCCCTGGCGGCGTTTAACGACTGGCGTCTTCAGCAGCAGTGGGGCCTCGGCGCCGACGTCGGCTGTGCCCAGCAGTTTCAGCGGTGTGTCGACAAGCTGCCCGAACTCGGTCTGCCGCCGGCCAACCCGTGGCGGTTAGTGGGTGAGCACAACCGGTCGCCGGTGCGGGTTCCATGAGGGCCGCTTCCTCACGAGCGCGGTTCTGTTCGGGCTGCGTGGCGTTGCGCAGGTGTGACGGCACGCTCGGCGCGGGCCACGGCCACGCTCGCTTGGCCGTGCGGCCTGCCGGCGACTGTCGCCAGCGCATCGGGCGGCATTTTCGGGGATGATCTCCGGGGCGATCGGCATTGATATCATCAGGGGGAGAGGGTCTCGACGCGTGGGCACATTGGCCGAAGCGTTTGTGGAGTATGTGCGTCCGCACTGGCAGCGGCTGCACGTCGCCGCCGGGCGCTATGCGGCGCGGGAGCCGGACGCCCACGACCTCGTGCAGGAGACGCTCTTGCGGGCTTGGCGGGGCTTTTCTCCCGCCGACGACCGCACCTATCGGCGGGCGTGGCTGTTCGTCATCCTCCGAAACGTGGCCCTCGAATGGCATCGGACCGCGACCCGCCGAATCCGGCTGGTCCCGGTCAGCGACGCCGAACTGACCGAGGTGGCCGCCGCGGAGTTGTCCGAGCCGATGTGCCCCCTCCCGACGATGAGCGAAGACCGCTTCTGCGAGTTTCTCGACGACCGCATCGTGGCGGCCCTGGACGGGCTGGACGGGCCCTTCCGTGAGGTCGTCCTCCTGTCGGTGGCCGGCGGGTTGAGCTATCGGGAGATCGCCGAGGTCCTGGATTGCCCGGTCGGCACCGTGATGTCGCGGATGGCCCGCGCTCGACGCGCCCTGCGGGAGCGGCTGGCCGAATTCGCTCCGGCCCATCGCCGCGAAAGGGGGCTGCGATCATGACCTGCCCGGAAGTCCGAGAATATCTCTTCGCGTTTCTCGACAGCGAGCTGGATGCCGCTCTGAGCATCGAACTCCAGCGCCACCTGGAGCGGTGCGCCGCCTGTGCCCGCGAGGTGGAGATCGAGCGGGCGATTCGCCGGCGACTGGCGAAGCGGATCGAGGCCGCCTTCCCGGCACGCCCGTTTGACGACGCGGCGCTCTGTCGGACGCTGGTCGCGGGCGTCTCGCGACGGCGGTGGCGGTTGGCGCCGGCCTTGCGTCGGCGGGCGGCGGCGCTTACAAGTGTCGCCGCGCTGGTCGTCATCTCGCTGGCCGCGTGGCTTCCGTCTCGGATGGCAGAGACGCGGCCCGGCGCCGGCCAATTCACCGATTGGGTCATCGCCGACTTTGAGCACTTTGTCCGAGAAGGCCAGCCGTTGCAGTTGGCGTCTTCCGATCCGAAGGCGGTCTCGGGATGGTTGTTGGAGAACACGGGCATTCACATGGATATGCCGCCGGCGGATTCGCCGGGGCACCGCCTGATCGGCGCGCGGCAGTGCAGCATCGGGGGCAAGCCCGCGGCTTTCGCGATGTTTCGGCTGGGGGGTGTCCCGGCGTCCGTCGTCGCCACGGCGGCAAGCGGGATCGACGTGAGCCGGATGACGCGTGTCGAACACGCGGGGCGGGCACACTGGGTGGGTCGATGCCGAGGTCACACGGTCGTGGCGTGCCGGGGCGGCGGATCGCTGGTCGCGGCGGTGTCGACCCTGCCGGAACGGGAGCTTCTTAACCTGATTACGGATATGGCACATGAAGGCGATTGAAGTCGGTCTGAGAAATCCGTACCTCGTGGTCGTGGTCGTCTTGGCGGTGATGGTCGTCGGTGGCGTGGCGATGACGCGCATCCCGGCCGACCTGCTGCCGCAGTTCAACACGCCGGCGGTGCAGATCGTCACGTTCTATCCCGGCATGCCGCCGGAGGTGATGGAGCGCGACATCATGAGCCGCCTCCAGCGATGGACCGGCCAGTCGGTGGGCATCGAGCACCAGGAAGCCAAGGCGATGCTGGGCGTGTGCATCGTGAAGGACTTCTTCCGCGAGGACATCGGCTTCGACACGGCCATGTCGCAGGTGACGTCGTATGCCATGAGCGACATGTTCTACCTACCGCCGGGGACGATCCCGCCGATGGTCATGCCGTTCGATCCGACGGCGTCGGTGCCGCTCTGCCTGGTCAGCGTGTCCAGCCCGACGATGTCGGAGAAAGACCTCTACGACGTCGCCTATCGCGAGCTGCGCAACCGGTTGCAGAGCATCTCGGGCGTCATCGCGCCGGCGGTCTATGGCGGCGTGCTGCGACGGATTCTGGCCTGCGTCGATCCGATGGAGTTGCAGGCCCGCGGCCTGTCGCCGATGGATATCGTCCGCACGCTCCAGTCGCAAAGCGTCTTCATCCCGACGGGCAACGCCAAGTTCGGCGACGTCGACTACCAAATCGTCTCGAATGCGATGCCCGCGCAGGTTGCCTATCTCAACGACATACCCATCAAGACCGAGGGCGGTGCGACGGTCTTCATGCGCGATATCGGAGAGGTCAAAGACAGTCATCAAATCCAGAGTAACATCGTTAAAATCAACGGCCGGCGACAGGCCTACATCCCGATCTATCGCCAGCCGGGGGCCAACACGATCAAGATCACGGCGGCCATCCGGAGCAAGCTGGCCGAAATCCTCGCCCGGCTCCGCGAGATGGACCCTCGCGCCAAGGACATGGCCCTCGAAGTCGTGATGGACCAGTCGGACTATGTCAAGACGAGCATCAGCGGGCTGCGTGTGGCGGCGATCCTCGGCGCCGTCTTGGCGGGCATCGTCGTGCTGGTCTTCCTGCGCGATTTCCGGTCGACGATCGTGATCGTCTTTGCCATTCCGATCTCGATCCTGGCGGCGCTGATCGGGCTGTTCTACACACACGACACGATCAACAGCATGACCCTCGGCGGGCTGGCTCTGGCCATCGGCATTCTCGTCGACCAGTCCATCGTCGTGCTCGACAACATCACGCGGCACCTCCGCATGGGCAAGAGCCGGATGCAAGCCGCCCTCGACGGCACCCACGAGGTCGCTCTGCCCGTGCTCGTGTCCACCATCACATTCGCTGTTGTCTTTTTCCCGGTGGTGTTCCTGACCGGCATCGCCCGCTTTCTCTTCCAGCCGTTGGCCGTGACCGTCGTCTTCGCCGTGGCGGCCAGTTATATCGTCGCGATGTTCGTCATTCCGAGTTTCTGCGCCAGGTTTCTGAAGACCAGTGGTTCCGGCACGGGTGACGCGGCGTCGACCGGACCGCGTTTGCCGCGCTGGTTTGACGAGGGGTTCGACCGCATCCTCCGCGCCCGGCACCTCGTGATCCTGGGAAGCCTCGCGATGCTGGCGCTGGCCGGGTGGCTCTTCTGGCAGAGCGGGACCGAGTTGTTTCCGCAGGTGGATTCGAACCAGTTCACGATCTATGTCCGCAATCCATCCGGCACGCGCATCGAAAACACCGAGGCCACCGTCGACAAGATCGAGCAGGTCATCATGGATACGCTCGGCAAGCCGGATCCGGAGTTCCCGCGTGTGGAGAAGTATCCGGACTCCAACATGCGCATCCTGATCTCCAACATCGGCGTGCTGATGGACTGGCCGGCGGCCTATACGCCCAATGCCGGACCGATGGACGCCTTCGTGCTCGTGCAACTCAAGGGCAAGGCCGGCATGCCGAACACCTTTGACTATGTCAACACGCTGCGCGACAAACTCACGAAGCAGTTTCCGGCCGTGGAGTTTGCCTTCAACACCGGTGGGATGATGACGGCGGCCCTGAACTTCGGCCTGCCCTCGCCAATCAACATCCAGATTCAGGGCAGCAATCTCTTCACCGGTGAGGAAATCGGTCGCCACGTCAGACGCATCGCGTCGAGCGTCGACGGCGCCATTGACGTTCGGATCGCCCAGCGAATGGACTATCCGCAGATCGGGATCGACGTGGACCGCGTCAAGGCCGCGCAACTCGGGATCGTCCAGGAAGACATCATCAAGAACGTCGTCACGGCGACCAATTCGAGCATCGGGTTCAACCCCGCCTTCTGGATCGCGCCGGAGAACAAGAACCACTATTTCATCGGCGCCCAATACACGGAGGCTGGAATCGAGTCGATGGAGACGCTTCGCAACATCCCGATTACGGGAGCCGGAACCGTCCAGCCGGTGCCGCTGCGAAACGTCGCGGACTTCTACCGCGCGACCGGCCCGTCGGTCGTCAACCACGTCAACATCACACGCACGATCGACGTGTTTGCGAATGTCGCGAGCGGCCACGACGTCGGAAGTGTGGCCGCCGAGATCGAGCGACGCATCATGGCCTCCGACGTGCTCGGCCTCAAACCGCTTTCGTCGGGCCGCGGGGAGACCTTCAACGTCGGTGGCGACTACGCGGGCAAGGGATACACCCTCGGCATCCGCGGCGAAGTGCAGAACATGCGGGCGTCTTTCCGGCAGTTTCTGTTCGGTCTCTGCATCTCGGTCGTGCTGGTCTATCTCGCCATGGTCGCCCAACTGCGATCCTTCACCACGCCGCTGATCATCCTGATGAACATCCCTCTGGCGTTCATCGGCGTCGGCCTGTTGCTCTACGCCACTGGCACCAACCTTGATATCCCCGTCTTTATGGGCGTCATCATGGTCACGGGGATCGTGGTCGAATACGCGATCATTCTCGTTGAGTTCGCCAACCACCGCCTCCGTGACGGGCAGCCGGTTACACAGGCCATCAAGGAAGCGACATGGATCAGGCTCCGGCCGATCCTCATGACCTCGATGACGACCTGGCTCGCCCTGATCCCGATGGCGATCGGCTTCGCCGGTGGCGAGGCCAACGCCCCGCTGGCCCGAACGATCATCGGCGGTGTCCTGGCGGCAACGGCCCTGTCCCTGATCGTCGTCCCGTGTCTGTATGTGATGTTTCACCGGGACCGCGGCGTGCTCGCCGCTCCCGCGACCGCCGGTTTCTGATCATGCGCAAGAGTGACCGTATATGTTCAGCGTGTCTGGCGCGTTTGTCAGAGCCCGGAGCGCAAGCGATGGGTGGCACGCTGACCCGCTCGTCTGCGCTCGGGGTTCGGATAAGGTCCATCGGCGGCTGGGTTGGGTCTCGACGATGGTAGCCAGAGAAAAACTTTCGGAGTCTCGCAATGGGTAAACGACTTGTGACCGCAATCTCAGGAACAGCCACCGTTGTCGTGGTGGCGACGATCGTCATTCTCAACATGATGGCGTCCGATCCAGGCGGGCGTGCCACGGCCGCCGAGGATGGGAAAACGCCAACAGCCGCCGAAAGCCGGCCGGTGTCCGTGGAAGTGACCGCGCCGCAGCGCCGCGCGGTGACGCGCAACCTGCGGATGCCGGCGACGTTGCTGGCGGGCGAACAGGCCGATCTGTATGCCAAGACCAGCGGCTATATCTCGGAGGTCAAGGTCGACATTGGCGACGCGGTTCGGAAGGACGACCCCCTCGTGAGCCTCGATGTGCCGGAGATGGCCGACGGGCTGCGCCGAGCGGAGGCCGTGCGGGAGGCCGAGCGTGCCCGGGCCATTCAGTCGAAGACGCTGCTGGACATCGCGCGGGCCGAGGTGCAGCGGGCGGACGCGGCTCACGAGCTGAGTCATGTAAGTTTCGGTCGCACGGAGGAATTGCGCCGAGCCAATGCGATTCCCGAACAGGATCTCGACGAAGCCCGAAGCAAGCTGGCCATCGCCGACGCGGGACGCAAGATTGCCCGGGCCAAGGTCATCCGAGGCGAGGCCGATGTGAAGGTCGCCGAGTCGCAGGTGGCCACGGCCGATGCAACCGTCGCGCGGCTCAAGACCCTCATGCGCTACGCGACCATTCGCGCTCCCTTTGATGGCGTGATCACCGAGCGGATGGTGGATCCCGGCGCGTTCGTCCGGTCTGCCACCGAGGGCGCCGCCACGGCGCTCCTGAGCGTTTCGCGGATCGACTTTATCCGGCTGGCCTTGGAAATCCCCGAATCGGACGCCCCCTATGTCCATCCGGACACCGAGGTCGACATCGAGATCAAGGCGCTCGGCGGCCCGCCGATGCACGCCACGGTCACGCGCACGGCCCGTGCCCTGAAGCCCCGCACCCGGACGATGCGTGCCGAGGTGCATCTCGACAATGACGACGGTCGCCTGGTTCCCGGAATGTATGCTCAGGTCGTCGTGAAGCTGCAAACGACGGCTGAGGCCTTGGTCGTGCCGTCCCGGGCGATCCACGTCCGGGGGCGGGCGACATCCGTCCTCGTCGCCGTCGGGGACGTCGCACAGTCCATCCCGATCAAACTCGGTTACGATGACGGCATCTGGGCGGAAGTGACCGAGGGGTTGAACGGCGGCGAACAGGTCATCGTCTCGTCCAACAGCGTGGTCGCGCCGGGCGCTGTGGTGAAATCGACGCCGTTCCGAGAGATCAAGCCGTCGTAGGGCAAGACGACAAGCGAGCGGAGCGCCTGCGGCTCGCTCCGACGCCAATCTGTTGTAGAATCAGAGGAAACGATGATCAGAACAAACCCTGGCGGCCCCATCGACAAACGATTGAGAAGCGTGATCGGTCTGGCGATGGTCGCCCTTGTCGGCGGCTGTCTCTCTCCCGAACCGGCAACGCCCGGCCCACGGCCGCGGGTCGCGCCGGAGGTCGCGTCGGCCGGCGGCGAGGCGTTGTCGCTCAACGCCTCCGACGTCACACCGATGTACCGCGAACTCATGGCCATCGACCTGGCGACCGTCGTGCGCGTCGCCATGGCGGACAATGTAGACATCCGGCTGGCAAAGTATCGCGTCCAGCAGCTTCGCGGCCGTCTCGAGAGCACCATCGGCGGCGTCTTCCCCGTTCTCGTCCCGAGCGCACTCTTCGACCACGTGGACGGCAGTGTCCGAGCCACCGAAGGCAACATCGTCAACGTGGGGTTCAACACCTTTCAGCCCTCCATCGCCCTGCAATGGGTCCTCAACCCCGGCCGCGTCGCCTATGAGATCATCGCCTCCCGGAAGCGCCTCCGAGCCTCGAAACATGAGGAGCGCGCTACGCGGATGGAGACGCTCCGCACCGCCGCCCTCCAGCTCTATGAGCTGGTCCTGGCCCAGGCCCGTATTTCCGCCGGGCATCAGGCCGTCACCGAAGCCGAGGAACTCCTGCGAATCAACCGGCTCCGCGCCCGGACCGGCACCGGTGTTCCCGCTGACGAATCCCGTGCCGAAGCCCGGCTGGCCGAGCGACGCCAGGACCTGGCCATGGCGATGAACGCCCTGTACCAGGCGTCCCTTGCCTTGACGGAAACGCTCCAACTCGAAGACCCGACGGTCACGCTGATCCCGCGCATGAAGTCCGTTCCGCCGATCACACTCGTTCGCGACGACATCCCCATCGAGGAGTTGCTGGCGATCGCCGTCCAGAGCCGACCCGACCTGGCCAGCGTGCGTCTCCTGGCGAGCGCGGCGGGGTCGGACCGCGGGGCCACGTGGTGGGGAGCGTTTGGCCCCCAGTTTCAGGCGAGCTACCAGTACGCCGGGATCACCGGCCACGCCAATAACACCGACAGGGGCCGCGGCATCCCCAGTAATCTGATCGTGAACCCACTCTCGGCCGGCGGGACATTCTCTGCCCGACCGGTCGCGAATGGCAATCTGCGCGAGCTGATTCTTCGCGGGTCGCGCCGGGCTGACCACAATCGAGATGAAACGTTCAGTTTCAGCGACCAGCACCGTGCCAGCGCGGGCATTCAATCGCGATGGAGTCTGTCGGCATTCGGCGATCTCAAGGCCGCCGACGCCACGCAGCAACAGGCCCTGCTCAAGGCGGACCGAATGTTGACCACGGTAAAAACACAGGTCGTCGGTTCACAACAGGCCAGCCGGACCCAACGAGGGCTGATTGAGATGGCCCGGCAGCAGACGGCCGCTGCCGAGGAGGCCCTCCGCCTGACTCAGGCCAGCCTTCAGGCCGGTGCCATGACCACGCTCGACGTCCTGCAGGCCCAGGATGCCGTTGCCCAGGCACGGCTGCGTTATGCCGGGGCCGTCGTGCGATTCAATCAGGCGGAGATCGATCTGTTGGCCGCCCTCGGGCTGCTCGATGCCGACGCCCTGACCGCCACCGCAGAGCAGGCCGACACGGACATGACGGCCATGGTCCCCCGCGCCGCCCCGGCACCCGTCACGCCGTAGGCTCCGAAGACACCGCCGGCTTTCGGACCGATTTCAACACGCACATCGGTTACAATCCGCAGCGTTGGCGAGGCGGACCGCAGACCCTTGCCGCGCCCACACCGGGGCCGACGGCCCTATGCGAGGTAATGAGATGGACCGGATCGAACGCGTTCAGTGCGTGTTGGAAGGACGGAAACCGGACCGCCCGCCGGTCAGCTTCTGGCATCATTTCGCCCCCGATGAGGTGTGCGGGCAGGCGGCCCTGCGGGTCCATCTCGATCACGTCGAACGATACGATCTCGATTTTCTCAAGGTGATGAACGACAATGGCTATCCGTCTACCCGTCCGATCCGGGACGTCGCCGACCTGGCGAGCCTGACCGTTCTGCGAGGAGACGAGCCGGAGTTTGCGCGACAACTGGACCTTCTGTCGGAACTGAAACGGGCGTTGGGCGGCCGGTTGTGGATGGCGACGACGGTCTTCAACGCCTTCGCGACCCTGCGCCGGCAGGTCGGCCCGCCGAAGCGCACGCACAACCCTCCCAAGATGAACGGCGGCGGCGACCCGGCGACCGCGACAGTTTTGGGGTTTTACAGACAGGACCCCGATAGCGTCCGCGCCGCGCTCGAGACGATCACGACGAGTCTGGCCAACTTTGCCCGCCGCTGCCTCAAGGCGGGCGCCGAGGGCATCTTCCTCTCTGTCCGCGACGACTGGCTCGACGCGCCGGATGACGACAGCAGCCTGTATGATGCACTCGTGCGGGCGGGCGACCTCGCCATCCTGGACGGCGCCTCGGCCGGCCGGTTCAACCTGCTCCACGTGTGTGGCACATCGGTCCATTTCCGCCGATTTGCCGAGTACCCCGTCCACGCCGTGAACTGGGCGGACCGCGCCGCCGGCCCATCCATCCGCGACGTGTGCGGCTGGATGAAACCGGCCCTTTGCGCCGGTGTCGACAACCTGACGACCTTGCCGACCGGCACGCCCGCGGACTGTGAACGTGAGGTGGCCGACGCTCTCGCGGAAGCCGGCGATCGGCCGATTCTGATCGGCCCGGGCTGCACCTTCGATCCACAACGCGTTCCGTCGGCCAACCTGGAGGCCGTCCGCCGGGCGGTGGATCGTTGACCGGCGGCAACCCCGGCGGCTCGGCGTATGCACGGGCCTCGCGAGTGTATTGAAGTGGGCACCGAATCCTTCAATGCCGACCGACTGATCCTGTCGATGCAGTATTCGACGAGCGTCTACCGGCCGGACCTCGAGACCGCTCTCGCGCGGCTCGCCTGCGTGCCGCCGGCGGAGGCGGAACACCTGGTCGCGACCGCCGGAGAGGACGAGGCTGCCTACCGGCCGGTCGCGCGGCCGGCCTTTCTCGCCACGCTGTACGAAATGGCCGACGAGTTCCTCGCATCGGACGATGGCGGTTTCCACAACATGATCCTCCAGGTCACATCGTATGACCGAAGCGACGCCGTTCTGGAGTTCTGGTTCCACGTCGCGACGCCGGGGTTCGAGGCCCGCGGCGTCTGGTTTCGCCAGATGGCCGTCGGGATCGACGCACGCCATGTGTACGCAGCGCTCGGCGAACCGGCACCTGCACGGGACCTCTTGGAAACCGGTGCGCCGCTACGCCCCGACCTCCTTCGATAGCCGCCGGTCGTCCCCGGCGCGAAGAGATCGCTCATGGTCTGTTAATATTTCGTTCAGCTCGGCAGTGAGAGTCGGGATGTGGCACCCGACAGCCTCTCTCGCGACACCGAACGCGTTCTTTTACGGACCGCCTCATGCGCCCGGTCGTCTTCGCACGCATTCCCCGCGCCGCGCCGTCGCCCGTGGTCTGGTCGAGCGAGTATAATCACTTTTGCGGCGAAACGGCCTCGCGGAAGATCTGCGAGACGATCCGGGAACAGCGATACGGGGGCGCCATGAGCGGTGAAACGATTCTGGTGGTGGACGACGAGATCGACCTCGTCGAATTGGTCCGATTCAATCTGGAGCGTAGCCGTTACCACGTCTTGACGGCCCACGATGGCCGGACCGCTCTTTCGCTGGCTACGCAGCACCGGCCGGACATGATCCTGCTCGACCTCATGCTGCCGGAGATGAGCGGCGAGGACGTGACCGTCGCGCTCAAGCGGGACGCGGCCACGGCCAACATCCCGATCATCATGCTCACCGCCCGCGCCGAAGAGAGCCACATCGTCGTCGGCCTGCAGCTCGGGGCCGACGACTACGTCACAAAGCCGTTCAGCATGGAGGTGCTCCTCGCACGCGTGTCCGCCGTCCTGAGACGCCGTAGGGCGCCCGCCCCGTCGGACGAGGTCCTCCGGGCCGGCCCGCTGGTCGTGGATCGCGGACGCCACGAGGTCCAACTCGACGGCCGGTCCATTCCCGTCACGCGAACCGAGTTCCGTCTGCTCGAGGCGCTGATCACCGCACGTTCGCGTGTCCTCACGCGCGATCAACTGGTCGAGCATGCGATGGGGCCGGGTGTCATGGTTACCGATCGCACAATCGACGTCCATGTGACGTCCCTTCGCCGAAAGCTGGGGCCGCACCGCGAACTGGTGGAAACCGTTCGCGGCGTCGGATATCGTTTCGCTGACGTTTGGTCGGCGGATGGCGAACGGCCAATGCAAGATGGCGAGCAGGTCGGAGAAAACCATGGGAACTGTTGAGTCCTTGTTTGAGCAGTCGCCGTTTGAGCCGCTGCTGCACCATCTTCAGAAAGTGCGGGAGTGCGTCACCCTCGTGCGGCCGCTGCTTGAAGCCGTGCGAGACGGATCCCATGACCGCTTGACGGAACTGACCGACCGCGTGTTCAAGACCGAGCACCAGGCCGACATCATCAAAGACGACATCCGCCAAGTCATCCCGCGGAGTTTTTTTCTGCCCGTCTTCCGTGGCGACCTGCTCGGCTATCTGAAGCTCCAAGACGACATGGCCGACGCCGTCGAGGACATCGCGATCCTGCTGACCATCAAGAAGTTGCCGATGCCCGACACGTTGTCGAAGGAGATCTTTGATTACGTCGACACCGTGCTGCGGACTTGTGACAAGGCCTACGAGATGAACGAGCGCCTTCGCGACCTCGTGGCCCGCGGTTTCCATACCGACCAGGCCGGCGACATGCTCGACCGGATCCGCGCCGTCGAGAAAGCCGAATGGGAAGCCGACAAGGCTCAATACCACCTGAGTCAGTCGCTGTTTGCCATGGAGGACGACATGAAAATCACCGACCTGATGCTCTGGTGGCGCGTGTTCCTCGAGCTCGGCGCCCTCGCCAATCACGCCGAGAAGACCGCCGACCGTCTCCGGCGGATGTTGTCCCAGTAAGCCTCCCGAAAGCCTCGTTGCCTTGAAAGGACCCGTGTTCAGACGAACGGTCGGCCGAGCGAGTGAAAGACACGACGTCGCTAACCCGGCGGCGACAGCCCCGTCGGTTCCCGCGACTGGAGGACGCGAGCCATTTCCCTAGCATTCCTCGCAACACAAGCCGACACCCCGGTTCCGCTCACGCCCTTCCTGTATGGCGCCGCGATTCTCGCGGGCGTGATGCTCATCTGGGATACGATCGAGGTCGGTCGAAACGACGCCGCCAACATCATCAACTCGGTGTTCGGTGCCCGCATTCTGGCCCGCCGGTGGGCCGTCCGCATCGCCGGCCTGGGCGTGGTCCTTGGGGCCTTCATGTCGTCGGACGTGATGGAAACCGCCCGAAAGGGCATCTTCACGCCGGATGTCTTCACGATCGACCAGGCCCTTGCGATATATGTATCCGTCTATATAGTGGATACGGTCCTTCTGTACACCTATTCCAGCTTCGGCATGCCGGTCAGCACCACCGCCTCGCTGGTCTTTGAGCTTCTCGGGGCCTCGCTCGCCCTTGGATTGCTCCGGCCCGACGACCCTGTCGACGCGGTCAATTGGGCCAAGGCCGGCAAGGTCATCGCCGGCATCGTTTGTTCCATCCTCCTTTCCGGCGTGATGAGCTTCTTCCTCCAGCGGGCCGCGCGCGGTGCCATCCGTGACAAGTGGTCCAGCCTGTCCGCCTTGCTGTTGCATGGAGGGTGGATCGGCGGCGGACTCATGGCCGGGCTGGCCTATTTCATGCTCGTCAAGGGCATGAAGAACGTCTCCTTCGTCAAACGCTTTTCCGCCGCCGTCCTGCACCAGCCCTATGGGCCTTTTCTCGTTGTGCTCGGCCTTTGGGTGTTCTTTGCCATCGTCATCCATTTCTCACTTGTCATCTATCGCAAGCGGGCCGCCCGGCTCCTGTTCCCCGTCCTGACCGTCATCGGAATGGTTGCGATGGCGTTCGCGTTCGGACAAAACGACCTGGCCAACTGCGCCTCACCGGGTCTGGCCGCCTTGAAACTGATCGATGGATACCGCAGCGGCATGACGACCGCCGATATTACCAAAGTCCCGATCAGCCACTGGGCCTTGCTCGTCGCGGGCGCCCTGTTAATGGTCGGCATGATGACCCGCGACGCCCAGCGTGTGACCCACGCGGCGGTCCGCGCCGGCAGCGCCGGCGACCATGTGAAACTGTGGGCGCCGCGCTGGTGCATCTCGCTGGCCAACGTCGTTCTCCGCCTGCGGCGCGGGGCGCCGTCGCTGGCGCCGACCCAGACCAAGACGCCGCGAGGCAAGACCCTGCACTTTGACCCCCTGCGAGCCTGTGTCATCGTCTGCGTCTCGGCCAGCGTCATCGCCACGGCGTCGGCGCTGGGCCTGCCTGTTTCGACGACGTACGTCGCATTCGCCGCCATCGTCGCCAGCGGCATGGCCGACCGCGTCTATGTCCGTGGTGACGCGGCCCTGAAGCTTGGCCGGTCCATCTGGGTCGTCTTCTGTTGGTTTGCCGCAGCGGTTATCGCCATGATCGCGGCCGGCATCACCTGTCTCGCCGTTTATTACATCGGCATCGGGGGCATGGCCGGCTGCCTGGTCGTCAACCTCTGCATCCGGCGGTATGTCAGACGCCGGGCCGACGCTCAGGAAGAGCGCGTCCGCCGCGACGCCGAGGAGCGTATGCACCCCGAAGACTTTGCGCTCGAATACGAAGGGTGAGACCGCCGTGGCACGACTCGCACCGGCACGCTGGCAGGGCCGATTCTTTACGTTGGTCTTCACCCGTCTGGCGATCCTGCTCTCGCTCGGCATGGTGTTCGTCGGCGCCCTCACCTGGCACCTCGTGCAGCGATCGCTCCAGGATGCCCTCCAGATCGACCTGCGCCGTCACGCGCGGCTGACGGCACTCCTACTCGCGCGGAGCCACGCCGTGCCCACCGCCCAATCCGCGGGGAGCGTCTGCCGTGCCGTCCATCAGGAGACCGACTTGCGCGTCACGGTCTTCGATGCGAGCGGCCGCGTCCTCGGCGACTCCGACCCGAGTTCGGCCGCGAGGAACGACCGCACCGTGCGGCCCGAGGTCGCCCAGGCCCTCCACGGCGGCACCGGCGTCGATCGGCGCGACAACCCCGCTGTTGGGCAGCCGCTCGTCTATGTCGCCGTTCCGGTGATGCTCGACGACAGGCCGGTCGCCGTCGTCCGCGTGGCCGCATCGGAGGATGGCCTCACCCGAGACCGGACCGCGCTGGCCGCCTGGATCGCTATGGGAATCGCAATCGCGCTGGCGTTATCCCTGCTCCCGGCGTGGCTCCTCGCCCGTGCCTTGGCCCGCCCGATCCATCGCGTCAGCGACTGGGCGAGCCGGCTGGCGTCCGGCGACCTGACGACCCGCGTCGAGGTTCAGCGCGATGACGAAATCGGCCAGGTCGCCGAGGCCCTCGAGGGGATGCGGTCTCACCTCGCCGCCCGCGTCCGGGAGGCCCAGCAGCAACGCCGAAACCTCGAGGTCATCCTCGCCAATCTCGAAGAAGGCGTCCTCGCCGTCGATCAGGACGGGAACGTCCTCACCGCCAACGCGTCGGCCCGCCAATTGCTCCACCTCGGCACGTCGCCCGTCGGTGGCCCCCTGCGGGAACAACTGGGACGCCGTTCACTGGGCAACCTGTGGGACAACGCCGTGGCGTCCGGCACCTCGGAGTTGCGCCGTGAGATCGCCATACCCGGCCCCGACGGCGATCGCTCGCTCGACGTGGCGATGATCCGCATTCCCGCGGGTGGGTCACCGATCACCTGGCTCTTTTGCCTCCGCGACGTGACCGAGGTTACCCGCTCGGCCGCCATGAAGGCCGAGTTTGTCGCCAACGCCTCGCACGAACTGCGAACGCCGGCGGCCTCCATCCGCGCCGCGATTGATACCCTCCGCTCCAGCGACGTCGCCCCCGAGGCACGCGAGCGATTTCTGTCCGTCATCGATCGGAACGTCGCCCGGCTACAGGCCCTGACGGACGACCTCATGCAGCTCAACCGCGTGGATTCGGCCACCGTGCAGCTCTCGCCGTCGCGTTTTGATCCCGTGGAGGTCTTCGAGACCATGCAGACACTGTTCTCCGACACCACGGCGCGGAAGCAGGCCGAGCTGGTCTGCCAATCCCGCGTCGAGTCGGTGATCGCCGATCGGCAGGTGCTCGAACTCGTTATCCGAAACCTGGTCGACAACGCCGTGAAGTTCATCGATGACGGCGGACGGATTGAATTGGTGTGTCGGCCGGACGGCGCGACCGTCCGATTTGACGTTCGCGACGACGGCTGCGGCATTCCCGCCGAGGATGTGCAGCGCGTCTTCGAGCGATTCTACCAGGTCGACAAGTCCCGCGGTCGAAACCCGGGCGGGACCGGTCTCGGTCTGGCGATCGTCAAGCATGCCGTCATGGCGATGGGTGGCAACGTCACCATCGAGAGTCAACCCGGCCACGGTACGACCGTCTCCTTTGCGATCCCGGTATCGGCGTGAACCTCGCCGACGCGCCCCCGAATTGCCCACTCCCAGACCCCGTGCTACGATTGGTCCATGTTCAAGGCGGCCGTTCTCACGATCTCCGACAGTCGTTCCGCAGGGCTTAACCAGGATACCGCCGGACCGGCGGTGGTCGAACTTCTGCGCCCCCTCGACGTAGACATCGTAGACCGTCGCGTGCTGCCCGACGACGAGGACCGCATCGCCGCGGCAGTCCGTGAACTGAGCTGCCACGTTGCGTTAGTCGTGACCACAGGCGGGACCGGGATCGGCCCCCGCGACAGGACGCCCGAGGCCCTGCAACCACTGTTCGATCGCTGTCTGCCGGGCTTCGGCGAGATCATGCGAACGGGCAGTTTCGCCGACACGCCGCTGTCGATCGTCTCGCGCGGCGGGGCCGGAATCGTCGGTAAGACGCTGGTCGTCATGCTGCCGGGCAGCCCCAGAGGCGTCCGACAGTGTCTGAAATGGGTCGGGCCGGCGATCCAACACGTTTTGGAGGTCCTGTCGCGTGAATCGGTGGACTGTCAGGCCGCGGTGAACGACGAGTCGCGGGCTTCAGCCCGCGCGGCCGCCAATCGTAGCACAGCGCCCGAGTCCGGCGCCGCCGACCCGACGAGCCCGGAGCAAGAGCCCTGATCGATGATCCCCATTCGTGACGAAAACCCGACCCATTCAACGCCCTACGTCACGGTCGGGCTGATCGTCCTCAACAGCCTGATCTTCCTTTTTCAGATCACGCGGCCCGATGACGCCGAGCAGCTCTTCACGTGGAAGTATGGCTTTGTTCCCGCGCAACTGGTGAACAACGAAGCCGATTTCCGCCGCGCCATGACGGAAAACGCCCCGGTCACGCAGGCCGTCGATCGGCAGGGGCGTCCCCTGTTCTATCGCGCCACCGGCCAGCCGGTCACGATCCGCCAGCACTTGCCCGTCGACGAGGCCGCCGCCCTCCCCGCCTGGCTCAACATCTTCACCTGCATGTTTCTTCACGGCGGATGGATGCACCTGATCGGCAACATGCTCTACCTCTGGATCTTCGGCAACAACATCGAGGACAAGCTCGGTCCTGTGCTGTTCGTCGTCTTCTATCTCGGCACCGGCGTGACGGGCAACCTCGCGCACACCTGGGCCGAAGCCGGCGTCGTGCCGCTCATCGGCGCCAGCGGGGCGATCAGCGGCGTCATGGGCGCCTATGTCCTCCTCTTCCCGCGAGCCAAAGTGGTCGCGGTCGTGCCGGCCTATTTCTACTGGTGGACGATCAAGCTGCCGGCCTGGCTGTTTCTGGGCATCTACATCGGCCTTCAGAATCTTTTCCCGGCCTTCCGTGGCGGGCAGTCCAACGTCGCCCACTGGGCACACATCGGCGGATTCGCCGCCGGCGCCGCCCTCATCTACCTTTTCCCCCACCGCAAGTACGCCGCTGCGCCCCGTCCGGTCTACACCGACGACGACGCCGATATCGTGATCTGAGCCGCAAGCAGCCGCTGGGTCGTGCGGGACTGCGTCGGCTGCGTCGGCCACAGGGGGCTGACGCTACAGCCTCGACGAGCCACGGGCTTCAGCCCGTGCGGCCGTGCCTTCCGAGCGACGTCTCACCGGCGAGACCCCTCTCAATCACCGGCCAGGGCCGTGGGTCAACACGCGACCGCAACATTTTGGGGAACCGCGATACCCTCTGACGCGTCGGATACGATAGAGAGGAAGGCAGGTTTGCGCTGTGGGTTCCGAAGAACGGGATCCCCGGCGGTGACGATGTGCATACAAGCCGGCAAGCGACGGCGTGCGCGGGCGACACACGGACACAGAATCCGCGGAGGTGACGACGATGTTTCGAACATGTTGGGCGATGGCGATTAGCGGGTGGATGTGTACGGCGGCGATGGGCGACGACCTGAAGGTCTCGCGTGTGGCCCTCTTCAGCTCCGGCGTGGGGCATTTCGAGTGCGCCGCCACGGTTGAAGGCGACGCCTCGGCGGAACTGAAGTTTCGGGCGTCGCAGATCAACGACATCCTGAAATCCCTGGTCCTCCGCGACCTCGACGGCGGGACCATCTCGACGGTCCAGTATGCCTCGCGCGACCCGGTCGAAAAGGCCCTCAAGTCCTTCGGCGTGGACATCACGGGGCGGCCCACGCTCGGCCAACTGCTCGATCAGTTGCGGGGCGTGCCCGTCGAGGTCCAATCGCCCGGCGCGGTCCGCGGGCTGATCACCGGCGTGGAAAAACGCACCACCAAGACCGAGCAGGGCACGATCGAACGCGACGTGTTGACGATCCTGACGGACGGCGGCCTGCGGGCGTTTGTGCTGGCGGACGTGTCGGGCGTCCGGATCATGGACGAACAGATCGAGGGTGAGCTGACTCGGGCGCTGCAAACGCTGGCGGCCAGCCATGACGCGGAGAAAAAGTCGGTCGTCTTGCATTTCCTCGGGGAGGGCCGGCGCCGCGTCCGCGCCAGCTACCTGCTCGAGACGCCCATCTGGAAGACCAGCTACCGGCTCGTGCTCAGCGACGAGAAGAAACCCTACCTTCAGGGCTGGGCGATCGTGGAGAACGCCACCGAACAGGACTGGGAGGGCGTGCGGCTCAGCCTCATCTCCGGCCGGCCGATCAGCTTCGTCATGGACCTCTACCAGCCGCTCTACGTCCCCCGGCCGATCGAAGAGCTGGACCTCTATCGCTCGCTCCGCCCGCCGACGTTCGAGGCGGACATGGTGCATGGTGAATTATCAGCTCCAGAAGCCCCCGAGAAGCGAGCAGCCGGTGCAGATGCCAGGAGGGTGCGCCGCAAGCTCGGGCTCCGTGTTGACGGAGATTTCGGCGGACTCGCCGGCGACCGCGCAGGTTTCTTCTCCGGTGGTGGCTCCGAGGAGGGAAAGACTCGCGAGATGGACCTCAACGATGCCGGGGTGGCCTCCGTCGCCACCGCGCGGGAAGCCGGAGAGCTGTTTGAATACTCGATCGCCACGCCCGTCAGCCTGAAGCGCCGCCAGTCGGCGATGATGCCCATCGTGACCGGCGACATCGAGGGGTCGAGGTTGTCGATCTACAACCCTGCGTCACACCCCAAACATCCGCTCAACGGCCTGCGGATTCGGAACACGACCGGCCTGCACCTGATGCAGGGGCCGGTCACTGTGTTCGACGGCGGTCTCTATGCCGGCGACGCCAAGCTGCCGGACCTGCGGCCCGATGAGGACCGGTTGATCGCCTATGCCGTCGACCTCTCGGTCGATGTCGACGTCAAGGCCCGCCCCGAGCCGGAACAGATGATGCAGGTATGGATCCGCAAGGGCACGCTCTGGCTGAAGCGCAAGTATGTCGATGATCGCGTCTATACGCTCAAGAACAAGGATGATTCGCCTCGGACGGTACTGATCGAACAGCCGATCGGCTCGGGCTGGAACCTGACACGGCCGGAAAAGCCGGACGAGCGGACGCCCGGGCTGCTGCGATTCAAGGTCGAGGTGCCGGGCAAGAAGACGGCCACGCTGCCGGTCCGCCTCGAACAGCCGCGCGATGAAGCGGTCAGCCTGACGAACCTGGGCGGAGACCGGATCGACCTCTATCTCCGCTCGCGCGTGATCAGCGATGCCGTCAAGGCCGCCCTCGCACGCGTGATCGACCTGCGCTCCGCGCTCGACGCCACGCGCCGTGAGATCAAACGGCTGGCCGCCGAAATCTATGAGATCGGCGAAGAGCAGAGCCGCATCCGGCAGAACATGAAGGCCCTGTCCAAGACCAGTGACATCTACCGCCGCTATGAACGCAAGTTCGACACCCAGGAAACGCGAATCGAAGACCTCCGCGAACAGACCACGACGCTTCGCAAGCAGGAGACGCAGCAGCAGGAGGCGCTGGAGCACTACCTGCAATCCTTGAGCGTCGAGTAGGCCCGGCGGGCCCATACCCGGCATACCTCGCGGGCCACGCGCAGAACCGCAACGCCCCGCCTGGTCCGTGACACTATCGGCGGGGTGCCACGGGCCGCTTGCCTGCCCGTGCAGGGGACTCTTCGTTCCTGCACTGGCGGACAAGTCGCCAGTGACACCCGTTGGGCCTGCTGCGTATTGCCGCCGATTCTGTCACGGCCTCCGTTCCGCCCGGCCGGGTGGCGAGCCGCATCCGGCACGGCCGATGCAAGGGCATGGCCACCGTCCTGACAGGCAGCGCGCTCTTCGGCTCAGACACTGGTCGAGACGCCCGATCCCGCCGGCAACTCGATGACGCCGCCGCGCCGTGGGCGTGGCGCCTGCACGAATGGCTGCTCGGTCGCCGTACCTTCACGCTGACCACGCAACTGAGACGATCCGAGCGCTGGCCCCGCGAACGCCTCCGGGAGCTGCAACGCAGGAAACTGCGGCGACTCGTTCGCCATGCCCGCACCCACTGCCCCTACTACCGCGACCTTCGGCTGCCGCCCGCCAGCGCGATCCGCGACCTCGACGACATCGCACGTCTGCCCTTGCTCACCCGCGACGACCTCCGCCACCATGCACGCCGGATGTGCTGGGAGCGGATGCCCGCGCGGCGGCTGCACGAGTTCAGCAGCGGCACCTTTGACGAATCGATCCGCTACTTCTGGGACCGCCGCCGGCAGGCATGGGACAAGGCCAACCGGCTCCGCGCCCTGGCCTGGTCGGGCCAGTCGGTCACCGACCGCGACCTGTTCATCTGGCCCTACGACCCGCCGCTGACCACCGCCGCCCGAGTCCGGCAGTGGCTCCGCGATCACCGGGACCGGGCGCTCGACCAGTTCCAGATCGACAGCCTGCGGGCGTTCGGACCGCGGGCGGCGCACTCCTGGCGAGCGTGGCGAAGCGCGGACCCCGTCCGCGTGACGGCCTATCCCTCGGTCCTGGCCCGCTTGATTCTCGACGGCCGTCGCATCGGTTGTCCGATGGAAAACCCCTCGTTGTGGCGCGTGTTCCTGACTGGAGAAGTCACGTTTGACTGGCAGCGCGCCTTGATCGAAGACACGTTGGGCGTCTCGACGGTGCAGGACTACGGCCTGCAAGAGGTCGGCGCCTTGGCGTTCTCGTGCGAGCGTGGCCGATGGCACACCTCGGCGGAATCCGCACTGATCGAGATCGTCCGCGATGGCAGGCCCGCCCGGCCGGGCGAGCTTGGCGAGATCGTCGCCACCGGCCTTGAATCGTTGGCCATGCCCGTTGTCCGCTACTGCACCGGCGACATCGTACGCGTCGCCGAGACGGCGTGTCCATGTGGTCGCGGCCTGCCGGTGCTACCGCCGGTGCTCGGCCGCGCCGCCGATTTCCTCGAAGCCGACGACGGACAATGGATCGCGCCGGGCGATATCGTCGCGGCGCTCGGGGCGGTGCTGCCGGATGGCTCCTTCCAACTCGAGCAGGCAGCCGACGGAACGGTGGTTGCACGCGTCGCCAGAGTGCCACTGGCGGCTCGTCCGCCGGTGTCTTGTGCAGAATCGCACTGGCAGCAAGCTGCCAGTGGCACCCATGCCGCCACTGGCGCGCCGGGTGCCACTGGCGGCTTGTCCGCCAGTGTCTCGCGCGACGTGGCACGGGCAGCAAGCTGCCAGCAACACCCACGCGCAATCGTCGAACAGATCAGAAGCCTGGTCGGACGCGACTGCCGGTGTTCGGTCCAGACCGTCGACCGCCTTTGCCGCTCCAAGTTCGGCAAGTGCCGCTATGTGACATCGCGCCGAACGGCCGCCGGCTTGGCGCACCGCACAGACTGACTTACAAGTTCGCAGACGCCGGTGCGGGCCGACCGAGACTCGACGTCGCCGCCGAGGTCCCGCCCCAAGAGAGGACACCCCGACCCATGATGCCCAAGCTCACAGCCCGCATGGACAAGGTCATCAAACTCTCGCAGCGAATCGCGCGGGACTACGGCCAGGAATACGTCGGCACCGAACACATGCTCCTCGCCATCCTCGCCGAAGGCAGCGGCATGGCTTGCGAGATTCTGCAAGACGCGGGGATCGACCTGCGGCGGGCCAAGGAGGTCGTCGACAAGCTGATGCGCAGTGCCCTTGAAGACACGTGGGTCTTCGGTCGCCTGCCCGGCACACCGCATTTCCGAAATGTCATCGAAGGGGCCATCGAGGAGGCCCGGCGCTTCAACAGCGGCGAGGTCTCAGCCGAGTTTCTGCTCGTCGCCCTCTCCCGAGAGGACGGCAGCGTGGCCCACAACGCCCTGACCGAGATGGGCATCGGTGCCGATCAGATCCATGCCGAGATCGCCCGCCGTCGAGGAACGTCGCAGGAGGGATGTGAAGACCCCTGACCAGCCCGCAGTCCGGGCAGTCGCATTCTTGCGACACTCGACTCCCGCGAAGCGATGCCCGCCTACTGAAGCCACGCCCGATTCACGGCGTCGAAACCGACCGGATCGGACTGCTCCCAACTCTTGCGCACCAATCCCAGGCCGTACGCACAATGCTCGAACTGGTCGCTTAGCCGTCGCAGAACCGAGGCCGGCGGCGCGGTCCGGTCCGTGCTGAGGTCCGAAGCGATCGCGTACGATCGCTTGCCCTGTGCAAAGAAGCTCAACAACGCGTCCCGCGACTGACGCCGGCGAAGTCGCCGGAGCTGCTCGGGATAAAGCCCCGTCCAGAACAGCGCGTAGTCTCCGATGTGCCGATACAGCGTCAGCCGGTGCTCCCGACTCGCTCCGGCCTCTGCCTTCCATTCGGCCTCGCCCAGCATCGCCGTCAGATCCTCGATCCGACGTCCGTCCGCCAGCATCGTGATCCGCTCCATGTGGATGAACTCCGTCAGAAGGTCCACCAGGTAGTCCGCGAGCGACGGATCGCAGATGCCAATCTCGACGTTGAACGAAGACTCCACCAGTCCGGAGAGCCAGCGACGCAGTGGATGGCCTTTCGAAATGGGTGACATGAGTCTTGTATACCTCCCGATCACATCGGGGAATCGGCCGCACGGCGGGTTCCGATTTGCCCTGCATGTATTTCGGAAACTTCCCCACCTACATGGTAGAATTCCGCCAAGGCGAAGTAAAGCCGCCGCCGAGAATGACGGCGTACAGGGTATTATCGGGCACGCCACGCGCTCCGCGCGCCTCCGCGTCCGACAACCCGCGACTTCAGGACCACGCCATCAAGCGACGAGACCTCCAGTTCGACCTGCCCGCCGAGCGGATCGCCCAGCATCCCTGCGAGCCGCGCGACGCCTGCCGTCTGATGATCCTCGACCGGGCAAGCGGTGCGATCACGCACCGCGCCTTCCGCGACCTGCCCGAACTGCTCCGCCCGGGCGACGGACTCGTCCTGAACAAGACGCGGGTCGTGCCCGCCCGGTTCTCCGCTCGCCGCAAAACCGGCGGTCGCCTCAGCGGGCTGTTCCTCAGCGAACCGGCGCCCGGCCGGTGGTCCGTCCTGCTGACCGGCGCCGGCCGCCTCCGCCCCGGCGAGGTGATCACGCTCGGCGGCGGACCCTGGACGCTCACGCTCCGCGCCCGCGGCGAGCGCGGGCAGTGCGACTGCCGCCTCGATCCGCCCGACGCCGCCGGCGACGTCCTGAGCCGGATCGGCCGCGCCCCGCTGCCCCCGTACATCAGACGATCGCCGGACGCAGACCCCGCTACGGACCGCGACGACCTGCGCCACTACCAGACCGTCTACGCCCGGACGCCCGGCGCCGTCGCAGCCCCGACAGCCGGCATGCACTTCACGGCGGCCCTGCTCAACCGCCTGCGCGACGGCGGCGTGACGACGGCCGAACTCGTGTTGCACGTCGGGCTGGGCACGTTCGCGCCCGTGGAAACAGACGATTTGTCGGATCACCCCATGCACCGCGAGTGGTATGACCTGCCGGAAGCCGCCGTCGAGACGATCGGGCGCACACAGGCCGCCGGCGGTCGCGTCGTCGCCGTCGGCACGACCGCCGTCCGCGTCCTCGAGACCTGCCACCGCGAAGGACGGCTCCGCCCCGCGACCGGCTGGACCGACTTGCTCATCCAGCCGCCCTACGCATTCGGCGCCACCGACGCCCTGCTGACCAATTTCCACCTTCCCGGAAGCACGCTGCTGGCGCTGGTGTTCGCCTTCGCAGGCCGCGAGACCATCCTCCGCGCGTACCGCGAAGCCATCGAGCGCGGCTACCGCTTCTACAGCTACGGCGACGCCATGCTCATCGTCTGAGCGCGGCCGTGAGAAAGCGCTCGCCCGGGCCGTAGCGCCGCCCCTTGTGAGCGGCGATCAAACGCAACACGCCGCGCGTCTATAACCTCGGCGCTCGCCTGAAGCACCGCTCCCGCGCAGACGCGCAGGGTGGGCAGCGCCCACCCTGCGCGACCGGATCGGTCGAGATTGCAGCGCCGCTATCGCGAAAAGAACGGACAGCGTGCAATCTCATACGTCGCGGCCCGGGCGAAGCTTACGATTCCCAGCCTCGAAATCTCGATGCGCTCGCACAGTTTCTGAAGAACCGCCTTGACAGACCCCGGCGGGGGGGGGGTATAATAAAGCCGTTGTCGGACCCGTACAGTTCCAAACAAGTCGTGAGAATAGGAGACAGAGCGATGAGCAAACACATTTTCCGAGTCGCATGTGTCGTCTGTGGGATCGTCTTGGCTACCGGCTCCATTGCAGCCGCCGATATCATCAACTTCGGCGGCTGTGGGCCATTCGGTCTTGGGGCGCCCTGCGTATCGGGTGACAACAACGCCTGTTGCTTTCTGACCTGCTGTTGCACGCGCACCATCGTCTGTCCGAATGGCACGAAGCTCCACGATGCGTGTTGCAGGCTTTGCATTCTGGACTGTGATTCGTGTCTGACTCTGGATGCGTCCGATTGCCCCCAAACGCAGCCACAGCCATAGCCCCGACCGGTGTACGTGGCGGTTCGCCGCTCGCGGTCGCCGGCGTCATAAGCGGCCGCCATCAGAAGCTCGACTATCGTCGGCATACAAGGAGAACAACGTCATGCGTATTTACAGTACGAGCAGTCTTGTGCCGGGAGTCTGTCTGCTATTGGCGTCAACCTTGACCGCGACGGCTCAGAAACCCGCGGGGGTGAGATCCGAGAGTACGGTTGACAGGCAATCGACGACACCCGCGTCATCCGCCGAGTCGGTTCGAGACCAGGCCCACCGGTTGTGGGGAGCCGTCGTCGTGGGCCCGTGGAACATCGCGGGCATCAAAGACGCGTATGCCGACCAGGCCAAGCAGCAGGTCATGAACATGTGGGCCGCCCAGCCCGAGCAGGCGGCCGGCACGTTCGAGGAAGTCCAGGCCCTGGCCGAGAACATCGCCATCGACAGCCGCACCGATCTGACCGGTGAGCAACTCGCCGCCCTTCGAAGCACGGTGGCGGAGTTCGTCGCGATCCGCATGCTGCCGCTGCCCGAAGGCGCCGATCGTTTGGTGGCATTCCACACCGCGCGCGGTGGACGACCGAATTTGAAGAACACGTTGGTGACCTATCGGTACCGGCGTGCCGATGATCCATCGCCTCCGCAGAATGTGCCGCAACTGATCCGGGCCATCTGGCATGACCGACGCGGCAATGACGCGGTGTGGTCGGCGATCTGTCCCGATGGCTGCCAGATTTTTGTTCGACAGATCCATGAGCGGAAAGAGGTGTTCGACTTCCGATTCTTCACCGGTCCGAACGTGACCTACCCATTGGGCCTGCGGTCGATCGACGCCAACCGAGGCGGCTCGGTCTACTACGACGCCGTGCGCACGTTGGATGAGGCCTTGGAAGCCAACGCAGACCACACGGCCCTGCTGGCGAACGTCACGCTGCTGGCACGTCAGAACAACCCCCGGTATGCGGACAAGGCCGTCTACCCGATCACGGTCGCGTTCCACTGGGAGCCGTTGGTGCGAGACTGGGTTTTCGATGTGACCCAGATGCCGCTGTTTGCAGTCGCGCGGCCGAAGTAAGCCGCGGTGCGGTGCGACCGGTGCCGCGCCCGCGCCGCCGCGCCAGTCGAAGCAAGCGGTCTCGGCTGAGTAATCCGTAGGGTGGGCACCGCCCACCACGAGCGACCGAATCGGCTGAGGTTCCGATGCCGCGGCTGCGAAGCGAGGCGGGCAGTGCCCGCCCTACGATCTTGCGTCATGGCTACGCCTTTCCCGCCGACTTCCGCGGCAGGACCCGGCACGAGCCGTTGCGACACTGCGGAACTTGTCGTTGCCGACGATCACGGCCATCACCCGTACGGTCGTTCTATCTTCAGGTTTTCGAACGCGCTGAAGTGTTTCTCGTTCAGCGTCGCGAGCGGAAATGTTGTTCGCAAGCAGGTCGCCGCGATCAGACAGTCGAGCCAGCCGACACCGCGACTCAGTCAAAGGCGTTTGAGAAAGTCAATTGACGTGGCGGCGTCTGAATCGGAGACAGGAACGACGCGAAAGCCGCGAAACAGCGCCTCGATGGCATCCTGCTCGCGTCGATTCCGAGCACCGGTGAGCACTTCCGCGACAACGACAGGATGTGTGGCAAGCGCTGCCGCTCTTCATAACGCGCCTATGTAGGATCGCGCCGCCTAATGCCCGCGCAGAAAATCGATGACAACCGAGCTATCAACGACCGTCTCAGTCATCGTCTGCCCGTCGTTCGACCTGTTCCCGAATGCGCCGGGACGCCCCCGCAGGGTCGCTCATGTCGCCGCGATCACGCCAGATTCCGAAGGCGGGCAGCGTCTCTCCCGCTTCGTCACCGTCCGCCACCGGAACCACATCGACTTGCGTGCCCTCAGGCAGCACGGGTTCATCTTCGAAGACAACAACGCCGTTCTTCACGACACCACGATAGGTCATCGCCGATCGCCCTCACCGAAAACCGCCCGCCCGTCGGCCGGACATCGCCAACGCGCTCCGCCGCGCTGCCGGCTCTCACGACGCCTTGCCCGCCGACTTCCGCGGCAGGAAGCGGCCCCAGCCGTTGCGGCCGCAGAACTTGTAGTTGTCGACGATTACGGCCCCGCGCGACAGCGTCGTGCGGGCGAAGCCCGCGAGGCTCCAGCCCTGATAGGGCGACCAGTCGGCGTTGGTCTCCATCTTTCGGTGATCGACGCGGATCTTTTTCGTCGGGTGCAGGATCGCGATGTCCGCGTCCCGCCCGGCCTTGATCGCCCCCTTGCGGTCGCCCAGTCCCATCAGCCGGGCCGGCGCCGTGCAGCACTTGTCGACAAACTGCCGCATCGTCAGCCGCTTCTTCAAAACGCCGTGCGTATACACCACCGGCAGCAGCGTCTCCAGGCCCGGCATACCCATCGGAATCCTTGTCCAGTCGCCTTTCCACATCGCCTTCTGCTTGCGCGTGAAGGTACACGTGTCGGTCGAGATCGAGCAGACCGTCCCCGCTTGGATCCCCTTCCACAGCCGCTGCTGGTCCGCCTTCTTCTTGATTTGGGGACAACAGGCGTACAGGTGACCGTCCTTGCCCGCGAACAGCGAGTCGTCCAGCACGAGATACTGGGCGCACGTCTCGGCAAAGACGTTCTTGAGTCCGCGCCGATGGGCGTCGGCGATCAGGTCCGTCCCGTCGGCCGTGGACATGTGGACGATGTACAACCGTCCGCCCGTGACCTCGGCCCACTTCACCGCCCGCTGGATCGCCTCGGCCTCGATGTAATTGGGCCGGGTGATGGCGTGGAGCCGGGCGCCGTACTGCTTCATCTCCTTGCGGCTGTGGTGCCGCGCGATGAGTTCGTCGAGCACGCGGCTGCTCTCGGCGTGGATCAGCAGCATGCCGCCCAGCTCGCGACACTGCTCGAGCGCCCCGAAGATCGCCCGATCGTCCGCCTGCCAGCCCTCCTTTTCATAGATCATAAACTGCTTGAAGGTCGGCAACCCCTGCCGGACCATCTTCGCCATTTCCTTCCTGTGCTTGTCCCACTTTGTCACGGCCACGTGGAACGTGAAATCGATGCACGACACGCCGTCGGACTTCGCCATCCAGTTGTCCACCGCCTGTTGGAGCGTCTCTTCGCCGTAGGGAATGGCAAAGTCGATCATCGTCGTCACGCCGCCACGGGCCGCGGCGCGCGACCCCGTGTTGTAGTCGTCGGACGAGACCGTCCCGCAAAACGGCAGCGCCAAGTGAACGTGCACGTCGATCCCGCCGGGAATAACGTAACACCCTTTCGCGTCGATGATCCGCGCGCCGTCGGTCCCGGCGGCCCGCGCCAGCCCCTTGCCCACCCGCGCGATTCGCTCGCCCTTGATCGCCACATCGGCCTTGATGCTCGCGTTCGCGTTGACGACGGTCCCATTGGTAATGATCGTGTCATACTTCATCGTGCAAACTCCGCTCCGGGCCTTGCCGAGGCCCTTCGTGTGCCCACCGCCTGCCATTTTCCGTTCGCGGCGCGGGCGCGTCAACACAGCCCCTGCGTTCACTCCATCGGCGTGTGCCACGGCCACGCTTGCGTGGCCGTGGCACACGCGGCAGCATTCTCCAGCCGCCGACGGTCGCGCGAAGCACGATCGCTCATAACGATGTTCTTCTCGGGAGCGCGCCGCATCCGATTCTGGCCCGGGCGGCCGCAAACCCTCCAGCGGTGGAGGCCCCGCAATCCGGGGATTCATCTCCGCAGATCGGCTTTCCGTCACCCGCGACGCGCAAAAAAAAGGGCCGGTAACGCTTGATTGCCGCTTAACGACCGCTAATAATCAAGTGAGCCTAACCGCTGGCGCGCCGCTGGCTCCGGTTCAGCCCCGCGCCTCGGCAATCAGCCCCACGCCGGCGCCTCTCGACGCGCCGCATTACAGGAGCCCGTCATGCCGCGAACCGTGACCATTTCCACAATCCTCTCGTTGTCTCTCATGACGTTCATCGCGCCCGCCGTCCTCGCCCAGCCGGCCGATCTCCTGGACCGCGCCATCGAGGAGAACAAGGCCGCGCCGCCCGCCGCCAAGACCGACGTCGACGAGCTGCTCGATCATGCTGACCGACTGGCGGACCGGAAGGAGTTCGATGAGGCCATCGCCCTCTACTCGAAGGCCTACCGCCTCGCGCCCAACCATCAATCCGCCTATGTCCGACTGCTGGTCACCAAGCGAGCCGCGGGACGAATGACCGCCGACGATCGTCAGGCCCTCGATCTCATCCGCGAACAGGAGTCCGGCCGCATCGAGCAGACATTCCGCAGCGTACGGCTTGACATCCTGCAGGCCGGTCAGGCCCTCCGGTCCGGCGACACCCCCCTTGCCCGCGCGAAGGCCAACCATGCCAGGACACTCCTTGAGGCCCTGCCCCGCCACGTCGACGCGGGCAACTACCAGAAGCGTGTGCAGACGCTGCTCCGCAAGATCGACCGTGCCGCCGCACGGCGGAAACCGCCTGCGAAACGCACCCGCTCGAAGACCGCCCGTCAGCCCGACACCCTTCAACTCACGGACCGCGGGGTCGCGGCCGCGGGCATCACTGACGACGGAATCTATCCCACCGGCGAGATCTTCGACTTGGACGCGATCTACGACGATCAGGCCCAGCATGTCTACGACCGTGACCTCGCGGCCGCCATGAACCAGAACCGCGTGGACTGGCTCCTGCGCAACAACGAAGCTGCCCTCGCCATGCCGGGGATGACATTCCCACCGGACTGGCCGGAACGCGTCGGAAGGCGCGCCCGCCACCGGGACGGCGTCGTCTATGAAGGCCAACCATTCGTCGGCGAGGACGGGCAGACCTACTTCGCCGCGATCTACGATCTGGGCGACCTGGTCCACCCGATCCCCAACTTCTACGCCTCCTATCCCGGGACCGCTCGTGAACAGCGTAACCAGGACCTCGACCGGGCCTATCTCCGATTCGGAAGCCACATCTTCAATGGATACGCCGACGATCTCGCGGCCGGGCTGCCCCTGCTGCATTTCTTCGGCGGCATCGACAACTACGCGATTACCACGCGGACCGATCCCTACGAGGTCGACCGCATCAAGGCCATCCTTGGCCGGTTCATCAACGGCCAATCGCCCCCCCCGGGCGGGAATTGACGCTCCTCCGGATCAGCAAAGTTCGCTCGGCCGTTGCCTCTGCACCTTCGGTTGTCGCCGACCAGATACGCCACCCCCCCTGTGGTCTGCGCGCCAGTTCGCGATGTAACCGTCTTGTAGGCATAAGGTTATAGGAAATCCTGTTTCATTTCCCTTTTCGCGAGATTACTGTTGACATCACCGATGCGCCGAAGTCACAATTGTCGGGGTTCATCTGTGGCCTGTCGGCCGTCGCATCGCGCGGGGGCCGGCGCACAACGAGGAGTTGGAGTGATGACTCGCTGGAAACTCCGATGGCTGAAAACGACCGCCGTCGCGCTCGCGGCCGGTGCCGTGTTCGGATCGTTGACCTGTGTTCAAAGCGCTGCAGACACGATCGGGAGCGGCCTCACGTTTACGGGAACCACCGGCGTCCTCGGGCTGGGAGGTCCCGCCGCAATCGCCGCCGGCTCGGGAATCGACTTCCTCGTCAATCTCGGGCGATTGCTCGCCTTGGCCCGATAGTGGCGTTTTTCCGCCGAAACTCGCACATTTCCGGTCACCACCGGCGACCCTCATCCCAGGACGTGCCCCGTTTCCCTCACGCCACGTGCCCGCCTCACCGCCCCAATGATCTGATTACACCCGGAGGGCTTTGACCTTGAACCTCGTCCGTCCCGTCGCCGCCTGCGCGATCGGCCTCTTGTTTTGGACCGCCGCCGGCTGCCGCCAGACCCTCAATTCGAATGGGCTCGTTGATCTTCCGCGGCTGCGCGACTTTGCCGAGACCGCCGGATACACGAACGGCCTTCCGATCGCCATCCGCTTCACGCCCGATGGCGACAAGGTCCTTTTCCTCCGAAGCGGCCCGCGCGACCGCATCCGTAATCTGTACGAGATGGATGCCGCGACCGGAACCATTCGTGTCCTTCTCCGAGCCGAGGACATCCTTCGGGGGGCAGCCGAGCAAATCAGTCCCGAGGAGAAGGCCCGCCGCGAGCGGATGCGCGAAGGCGGTCACGGAATCTCCGCCTACCAGTTGTCGGAAGACGGTCGGCATATCCTGATCACCCTCAGCGGCCGGATCTACGTCATCGCTCGGGCGGATGGGAAGATCACTGTGTTACCCAATGGCGACAAAGGGACCGCCATCGGCCCCCGGTTTTCCCCAAACGGAACATACGTGGCCTGTGTCCGTGACCATGACGTCTATGTTATCGACTGGAAGGCCGATCGGCAGTGGCCGGTCACGTCCGGCGGTTCCGCCGACGTCAGCCACGGTGAGGCCGAATTCGTCGCCGCCGAGGAGATGGGCCGTCACGCCGGGACGTGGTGGAGCGACGATTCCCGGTTCTTGGCCTACGAGGAAGCCGACCTCCGCGAGGTCGAGGTCCTCCGAATAGCCGACGCCTTTCACCCCGAGCGCGCGCCGCATCCGTGGCGTTATCCCCGAGCCGGCACGCCGAACGCCAAGGTCCGCCTCGGCATCGTTCCCGTCGCCGGCGGCGACACGACCTGGGTGGATTGGGACCATGACCGCTACCCCTACCTCGCGACGGTCCGCTGGGACCGATGCGGCGCCCTCACCCTCCTCGTCCAGAATCGCCGTCAGACCGAGCAGGTCCTCTACCGCGTCGATCCGGCCACAGGCAAGACCACCACCCTCCTCCGTGAGACCGACCCGGCGTGGCTCCACATCTTTTCCGGCATGCCCCGCTGGCTGACCGACGGAGGCGAGTTCCTCTGGCTCACCGAGCGTGCCGGCCACCGGCAGATCGAGCGACGCAGCGCAGACGGCAAGCTCCAACGAACGTACGACCCCGGCGGCGTCCGCATCGACGGCATCGCCGCCGTCGACGAGAAGCAGCGACGCATGTTGGTCCTCGGCGGGGAACGGTCGACGCAGACATTGCTCTACCTGGTCTCACTCGAAACCGGCGACGCCTCGATGCCGGACCCCCATGAGGCCGCGTGGTCCGCCACCGCCTCGCGCAACTGGAAGACCCTGGTTCTCACCCGCTCCGGCCTCGACGGCAGACGGGCTGCGACCGTCGTCTCGACCCGGCCGGACGGAGGGCCTAACTACCATGATCTACCATCGGTGGCCTTGACGCCGCCGTATGTTCCGAATGTGGAACTGACAACGGTCGAAGTCCCTGGGCGTATGTTCCACACGGCGATCATAAGGCCACGAAACTTCGTCGCCTGGCGGCGCTATCCCGTCCTCCTCCGCGTATACGCCGGCCCCGGCTACAACATGGTCACCGCCGATGCCCTCGGACATCGACTCCATCGCGCCCAGTGGCTCGCCGACCAGGGCTTCGTCGTCGTCTCCTTCGACGGCCGCGGAACACCCCGCCGCGGCCGCGACTGGGAGCGAGCGATCAAGGGCGACTTCATCGACCTTCCCCTGGCGGACCAGGTCGACGCCCTTCGGGCCGCGGCAGACCGGTTTCCCGAAATGGACCTCGCCCGCGTCGGCGTCTACGGCTGGTCCTTTGGCGGTTACTTTTCAGCCATGGCCATCCTCAAACGGCCGGACGTCTTCCACGCCGCCGTCGCCGGCGCCCCGGTCGTCGACTGGCACGACTATGACACCCACTATACGGAGCGCTACCTCGGCCTTCCGCAGGACGACCCCGAGGCCTATCGCCGCAGCAACGTCCTCACTGCCGTTGACCGCCTCGAGCGCCCGCTGCTGGTCATCCACGGCACGGCCGACGACAACGTCTATTTTCTGCACTCCTTGAAACTGACCGACGCCCTCTTCCGTTCCGGCGCGCCCTGCCAGTTCCTACCCCTATCCGGTTTCACCCACTCGCCCCGCGATCCAGACGTCCAGTTCCGCCTCTGGGAACGCATCGGCATTTTCTTCAAACGCGAACTCCAGCAGTCAACGCCCGCGCCGCTTCCAGCCCCCGGCGGGTGAGCGTCTCAAGGAGGTTCTGACGGATGTCGACGAAACCAACCGATCCGATCGTCTATTTCAAGGGAGACCGCATCTACCTGCGTCCGTCCGAACCGGCGGACGGACCGCTCTTCCAACGATGGATCAATGACCCCGACACCCGCCGCACGCTCGGGTCGTTCCGGCCGTTTACCGAGGCGGCGGAGCGTAAGTTCATCGAAGAGGTCGGAGAGAACCCCAATGCCGCACACTTCGCCCTCGTCCTCCGCCAGGGCGATCGCCTGATCGGTTCAATGGGGCTGCGCGACATCCGGTGGAAGGACCGGTGCTGCGAATTCGGCATCATGATTGGCGAGGCCGACTGCCGCGGGAAGGGTTATGGCACCGAGGCGACCCGGCTGATGCTCAAGTACGCCTTCGAGACCCTCAATCTCAACCGCGTTCAACTCGGCGTGCTGGCCTTCAACAAAACGGGCATTCGCACCTACGAAAAGGCCGGCTTCGTCCGCGAGGGCGTCCAGCGCGAATACATCTTCACCGACGGCCGCTATGTCGATCACATCGTGTATTCCGTCCTCGCCCGCGAGTACTTCGCAGGCCGGGACGCCGCCGAGCCCCCGGAGGGGGAGTGAGGTTCTCAGTTTTCGGTTTTCGTCATCGATCGAAGTCGCCCGGCGTATCGTCATCGTCGCTGTCGCCCGCTGCGGTCGCGCCGTTCAGCCGCGCCTCCGCCGTCTGCTGGCGCGGTGACTTGCGACGCATCTGATCGAAGACCACGGCCCCGTCCTCGAACAGTCTCTTCTGCCACTGGTAGAAGACGGTCGGCTGAAGACCGTGTTTGTCGCACACCTCCGAGATCGGCCCCTTCTCGATCAGGTGCTCCCGCAGGATCGCCATCTTTTCCGTGCCGCTGAAGTTCCGACGCTGCTTCCGCATGGGATATGCCTCCGTCTCATGTCACCCATAATAGGTGTAACCCAAACGGCCGGATTCTCCAATTCCGACTGAAGCAGCACACAGTCCATCCGCCCGGCGGTGGTCAACCGCAAGGTCTGGGGCGGCAATCGCACCTGGGTCGGAGCCGAAGCCCAGTCGATCTTGACGTCTGCCCTGCGAACCTGCACGCAACAACACCGCGACGCCCTCACCTTCTTCAGCCGTCTACTCCGAGGCCAACGTCCCCGACTTCTGCTCGCGCCCGTCTGATCCTTTACCCGCTAATCAATTACCGTGGCTGTCCCTAATTAGCCCAACTCGAGCAATCCTGGCTGTGTGAGAACGCTTGGCCGGGGTCTCCATCACGGTTGATGATCGAGATCACCGTCGGTTGAGAGAGGCCAATAGTAGACTCGCCCGTCGGCGGCCCGGCGCCCGGCTCGCCGTTCTTCCAGCGTGTTTCCGCGCCGGCCCCGCCCGCGCCACCGGGGCTCCCCTGTCCGCCCATCCCCCCGAAAGATGATGGCGCGAAATCAAGAACGTTAGCGAGTCCGCCCTGCCCCGGAGTGACTCCGTCGCCACCGTCGCCACCATAGGCCTCGCCTTTTCCACCGTTGCCGGCATCCCCTCCAGGGCCGTCCGGATCGTCACAGGTGCGGTGCCATCCATCGCCACCGCCACCACCCGCAGCGGTCGCATCACCGCCTCGTCCGCCCTTTTGGCTAGCGCTGAAAAGCCCGTGCCCACCTCGCCCCCCACGGGAAATCGCGGCCCCGCCGTTCCCGCCGGCGAGGAGAAGGTTGCCGCTCAACCGACCGTTCGTCGCCTGCACTGCCGAGCCCCCCCCCATGCCTCCGGTCGCGCCGACCACCACCACGGGCAATGCGAAGCCACCATTCGGGCTGACCACCACGTCTCCGATGGCCGTGATTCCGATGTTCATGGGATCCGGAGGTAAGACGTCACCGCCATCACCGCCGACGCCTTCGATGTTCGCGCCGTTGAGCCCTTGCCAGGAACACGTGCCGAGGAGGTTGATCAAGCCGCCGTTTCCGCCGAAGGTCCAGCCGCGGCCCCCGTTGGCTGCCCGGTTGCGGGCAAGTGGAACGTTGCCAGTGGCCGAGCCGACGGCTGTGGTGCATGCGTTCTGGTTGCTGACAAGGAACACGGCCCCAGCGTGCCCCCCCCATCCACCGATCATCACCGCCGCGTCCGCACTTTGGTCGTAGACGACTTGGTTGACAGCATACGTCGCCGCATCGAAGCCGGGAAAGTCGATCGTGCTTCCGGTGATGTATAGGACACCGGCATCGCCGCCGCTGTTGCTGTATTGCTCAACGCCGTTCTCAATGCTGCCGGTCACGTCGCCGCCGTTACCGCCGTTGCCGACGATGATCATGCCGTGGACGGCGAGCGTCTTGGTCGCACAAAGGGCGACGTCTCCGCCCTTGCCCCCCGCGCCGCCGAGATTGCCCTGTACACCGTCCGTCCCGTTTGTTGCGGCGACAATCGCCTCCCGTGCGATCGTCAGGTTCCCAAACGACACCATGACTATCGTTCTACCGACACGACCGGGATCGTTCATCGGACGCATGTTCTGCGCCGCCTTCGGCTTTGCTGTCGCGCCCGCGGCGCCCGCCTCGATCAGGCCGCGGACCGTGATGTCACCTTTCGCCCGGATAATGATGTTGAAGCCGCCCGCCGCGCCGGCCTCGGCCACCAGCGTTCCGTCAATCGTCACGTTTCCCGACGCCACGATCTCGACGTCCCCAACAACGGTCATCGTTGAGCCGGCCGGAATCGTGAAGTTGCCGACGGTCAACTTGCCTGAAAGGCTTCCCGGAGGAACCCGGTTGCCGACCGCATCCAACAGGTCATCCCCGCTCATCGGACAACCCATCAGAAACACGCCGATGACACTGAGCAGCCCTGCGGCGAAGGTTGAAGGCAAACGCCACCGGCCCGGGTCACAGTACGAAGTATTCATCTGACATCTCCAGTGCGCCGGGATAAACCGGCGAGGTGTTGTGAATGAAAGAGTCATACATTGAAGGGTTAGCGGCCCACAGCGGCCCCGAGTCATGCGTTGCTGTCCGTAAGGACAGGGGCGAAGCGTTGACAGGGGTACGTGCAGGCCGGGTATTGAGCCGCGAAAGAACCTTCCTCCGGGGTGCCGACGCTGTCAGGAGAAGCGGAAGGCTACACTCGGCGCATCGATATCGCGAGATGCGTCGAGGCCCCGCGCGGTCAGAGACCCCGTGCATGTACGGAAACACCTCGCGCGAGAACCGGGATATCCCGTGTCCACCCGTAGCGGATGGCGCTGCGGGCCGCATCGGGAAGTCCAAGGACACACGCCGATACGGTGGAAGGGACTTCATCATGTTGTTCCCTTCTTCGCGTCACCACCCAAGGCAGGAGCCGGATGCGGTAATTCCGCTCGTCCGGATCTGTGCGGGGGGCGGGCCGAGAGGCCCGTCCCTACCGCGACCGCTCCCACGCCAAGGAAGTCCTGACACGACTCATAATACCGCCCCTTCGGCGACGAGTCACGCCCTTTTTGGGGACGGACAGGGCGTTTTTCCTGTTTTGTGGTCGTTTTGTCGGCGGATCCCGCGGGGCGGTTGACCGGTCCGGACGGCGGCACGGCCGCGCGAGCGTGGCCGTGGCACACGCTACGTCGGCCACGGGGGGGCGACGCTACGGCTTTGTGGTCCGCACAGCGGACCCTACGGCTGCGCCTTGTCGGTTTTTCCCGGGTACAGTTTTACGCATATTGCCGCAAATTCGGAGTGGTTGTTGCACGGGCGGCGGCGGCTGTCAGAAAAGAAGTCTTGGTCGGTGTTCCGGACGGCGTCGGTGACCCAATCGGCGTATGATGGCCCCGGCACCCGCAGTATCGTCGGCCCCCACGCCCGACCTCTGCGGACGACGGACCACCGCCCGGACCGCGTCGGCCACGGCCGCCAGGGTGTGTGACAGAATCGGCGGCGGGGTGCCACGGGCAGCTTGCCTGCCCGCGTCCGCGCAAAGCACTGTCCGTCGATACACTGGCGGACAAGCCGCCAGTGGCACCCGTCGGGGCAGCCGGGCGTTGCCGCCAAGACTGTCACGGACCACGGCCGCCACAGGGGTCGGACGGTCGTTTGACTTGACCGGCGTGGGGGATGAAGATACCCGGTCTGGCGTGTATTCATTCAAGGGAAAACCGGGTTCGAGTCAATTCAGGAATGGAGATCATGTTTACGCGATCAATCAGCTTTGTTGTTGCATGTTTCGTGATGGCTCCGGCAGTCTTGGGACAGACCGGCCAGGCGGCCTCGGGCCAGCCGACCGCGGCCGATCGTCAATGGATCGCTCGACGGGCGAAGTTCATCTGTGATGTGTACGGCCTTCAGGGCAAGCGGGCCGAGCGGGTCACGGCGATGATGATCGAGCGGGTCGGTGCGCAGCGGGGCCGCGAGGCAGACACCGCCATGACCATTCACTCGCTGAGCGGGGCGCTGCGGCAATTGCCGAACGAGCCCATCAGCGAGGCGCTTCGCAGCACGCTTCGAAGGAAGTTTCAGCGGCAGATGTACGACATCTATCGTGAAGCGCCGCTGAGCTATGCGAACATCCTGAGACGCGTCGAGGCTGATCTGTCGAAGGCACAGATCGCCGCGGCGCACGAGCGATTGAAGCAGCAGGTGTCGGGCCGTCTGGCGGCGCTGGGCGTCGAGTTCTCCATTCAGAACCTGGACCGGCTTCGGCACGAGGCCGTTGAGCTGCCCAGCCGGGCTGCTGCGCCACAGGCGCAGCCACGGCCGCTGCCCATCGCCAAGCCCTCCGTCCCGAAGCAGCTCCCGACCGTTCCGAGACCGGCGTCGCCGCCGGCCGACAAGCTCGCCGGCAACGTCTCGAATCGTCGCCCCCCCCCGCCGCCTCCCATCCCGACGCCGGTGGCCAAGCCGATCGAGCCGTCGCCTCCGGTTGGTGAATGGGCCGGACGGGTCGATGCAGTGATCGCCAAGTATGCGTTCACGCTGGGGCAGAAAACCCAAGCCAAGGCGATTCTCGATCAGACTCGCCCCCGGGCGGAGAAGCACCTTAAGGACAAGAAGGCCGACTACGCAAAGGCGGAGAAGACCGCCGACAAGGCAACGCGCGCCGGACGCCTGCGGACGCTGAACCGCCCGGTGGATCGCATGTTTTACCAGCTCATCCACCGCGTGGAGTCACTGGCCACGCAGGAGCAGGTTCAGAAGGCGGAAGCCAAGGCGGGCGGCTCCGACAAGTCGACGGCCAAGGCCGACGGCAAGAAGGATCAATAGGCGATCGAGCCGGCTGCGCGGCTGAGTCGCGGCGGCGCCCGGTCATCCCGCACGCGTGGCGGCGCCGGGGCATGGGTCAATCGTGTGAGACGCTCGGTCATCCTGATCACCGGCGCGAACGGCGAGATCGGTCACGGGTTGATCGACCACTTTGGCCGCTGCGGGGACCACGACATCCTGGCGTTGGACCTGAAGCCTCTGGACGAATCACTCAGCCGGTCCTGTGTGGCGTCGATCGTGGGCGACATTCTCGATGAGAATCTGATCCAGCGGATCGTGAGCGAGTATGAGATCCACGCGATCTATCACCTGGCGGCGATTCTGAGTACGCGAGCGGAGTACACGCCCGATATCGGCCATCGCGTCAACGTTGAGGGGACGCTGAATCTGCTGAAGCTCGCGCACGAGCAGTCGCGCTGGCAGGGACAGCCGGTCAAGTTTCTCTTCCCGAGTTCCATCGCCGTCTACGGTCTGCCGGATCGGCCCACGAAGGCGATGGCCGGACGGGTGCGCGAAAACGAATGGAACTTTCCGACGACGATGTACGGTTGCAACAAACTCTATTGCGAGCAACTGGGGCGTTACTACGCGCGGCACCATCGTCAGCTTGCCGCTGACCGGACGCCGAGCGGGATCGATTTTCGAGCGGTGCGGTTTCCCGGGCTGATCAGCGCCGTGACGCTTCCCGCCGGCGGCACGAGCGATTTTGCCGCCGAGATGGTTCACGCCGCGGCCCGTGGGGAGCACTACGACTGTTTTGTGGACGCCGAAGCGCGAATCCCGTTCATGGTCATGCCGGATGCGATCCGGGCAATGACCAAGATCGCGGCGGCTCCCGGGGAGAAGCTGTCACTGAGCGTCTACAACGTGGGTGCGTTCAGCCTCAGTGCGGGCGAGATTCGGGACCATGTGCTGCGGGCGTTTCCGAAGGCGTCGATCGCGTTCGTTCCCGATCCGCCGCGAAACGCCATCATCAATACCTGGCCGGCCGACGTGGACGACTCCCGCGCCCTCGAGGAGTGGGGTTGGCAGCCGGACTACGACGTCGAGCGGGCCTTCCACGAATATCTGTCACCGAGATGAGCGCCGTGCGGGCGGCCGGCGTTTCGAAGACACGAGGGCGACTGATTATGACACCAGTATGGAAACAGATCGACGCGGACCTCAAGGCCATGCAGGAGGCCGGTCAATACAAGCGCCTGAAGAACCTGACGCGGCCGATGGGGCCGGAATCGGAGATCGAGGGCGTGGGCAACGTCGTCGTTCTCTGTTCGAATGACTATCTCGGGCTGGCGAATGATCCGGAAGTGGTGGCGGCCGCGATCGAGGCCCACAAGCGATGGGGCGCCGGCACCGGCTCGGTTCGCTTCATCTGCGGGACGTTCGACTATCACCGCGTCGTCGAGGAGAAGATCGCGGCGCTGTCGGCTGCCGAGGCGGCGACGACGTATGTCTCGTGCTGGAACGCCAACGAGGCGGTCATTGCAACGCTGCTGATGACCGCGGGCGACTCGGTGGTCGCCATCAGTGACGCCTTGAACCACGCCTCGATCATCGACGCGGTCCGGCTCGGGCGACAGATGAACAAGGCGGCCGTCTCGAAGGTTTACAAACACTCCGACATGGACGATCTGGAGCGATGCCTCAAGGAGCAGGCCGGCGTGAAGACTCGGCTTGTGCTGACGGACGGCGTGTTCAGCATGGAAGGGGACATCGCGCGGCTGGACCGCATCCACGAACTGTGCCGCGAGTACGGCGCGTTTCTCATCGTGGATGACTCGCACGGTGTCGGGGTGTGCGGGCCGACCGGTCGCGGGGTGGCCGAACACTACGGCCTGCACGGAAAAATCGACTGCATGACGGGGACCTTGGGCAAAGCGCTCGGCGGCGCCGCGGGGGGCTATGTGGCGTCGCGCCGGAGTCTGGTGGATCTGATGGTGCAGAAATCGCGCCCGCAGATATTCTCGAACGCGCTGCCGCCGGCGACGGCCGGGGCGGCCGCCCAAGCGATCGATATCCTGACGCGCGATACGTCGCGTGTGGAGACGCTCCGGTCGAACGTCTCGTACATGCGCGAGGGTCTCAAGAGCCGGGGATTCGAGACCGTGGACGGCCCCAGCGCGATCACGCCGATCCTGCTGGGCGAAACGGCGAAGGCCATCGCCGCCAGCCGACGTCTGCTCGAACTGGGTGTGTTCGTTATCGGATTCGGCTATCCGGTGGTGCCGGAGGGCAAGGCCCGGCTCCGGGTGCAGATATCCGCCGCCCATGAGACGCAGCACCTGGACCGTTCGCTGGACGCCTTCAGCAAGCTATAGCGGGTCCGGCGGCGCGTTCCGACGCGACTCGGCTCGCGCAAGCCGGGCGAGGGCGGCACGGAGCCGCCCGTGGCGTTGCAGCCGCCGGGCGTAGGTTCTTTCGGTCGGCCCTCCCTTGGCACGCATGATCGCGACAAGCGACGATTTATCGGCGATCGGCCACGACTCCAGGTCCGGAATGAGGGCCATCAGCACGCAGAGGCGATCGAACGCGGCGGCCTGGTTCGCCGGCCACTCGGGGCGGCGGCGCACGCCGAGAGCCGCCTTGACGGCGCTTTGAGCCGCCTGCTCGGCCGACCGGCGATCTCCGTGGAATCGGCGTCCAATCCGCCGCGTGACGGCCAGCCCCAGCGCCGACAGGTCGACCGCCTCGGCCTCGGGAGCGGCGTCCCTGGTAAAGACCAGTGTAGACTCGGCCAGCCGCCGCAGCACGCGGGCCGCGGACCGGTAGGACGGTTCCTTGTTGATCCGCCGCCACTGGCGATCGGCCAGGGCGGCCAGTCGCGGCTCGGCCGGACGGAATCCCAGGCGATAGTAGAACCAGAAGGCCCCGGACCGGATCGCCTCGGGGTTGTCGGCGCCGAACTGATACGGATCGACCTCGAACCGCCGGGCGCCGTAGTAGTGGTGAAAGACGCGCAACACCTGCGAAAAGATGCACGCGGATTCGCCGCCGCGAAACTCGTCGAACACGTTCACGCCGATCTCCGAACGATCGAACAGCACCCAGCCGCCGCCGTAGCCGACGGGGACGCGGTTGCGAGCGACGAGGAATCCGAAGTAGCTCTCGATGGGCAGCCGGCGGTCGGGCGTCATGGCGAAGAGCGCGACGTCGATGCCGCGTTCGAGTGAGAAGAGCGCCACTTCGTGGGGATCGGCGTAGGTCAGCGTGTCGGTCTCGCGGTGCCGGACACACAGCGTCGCACGACCGATGTCGATCATCCGTCGGGCGTCCTGGGCGGTCATCCGCCGGGGCGGGGGCAGCGGCATGCCCAATACGTCGAGCAACGAGACGCGGCGCTCCAGCGCCGCCGATTGGAAGAACAGGGGCCGGCGCGGAAAACGGATCGTCGTGCGAGAGGCCGCCGGGTCGCGCAGCCGCCATCGGACGGACAACTCCAGTGAGTCGAACACGCGATCGAGCGTCTCGCCGCCGCAGTGGAGTCGCCGGAACTGTGCGGCGAGCCATGCGAGGCTGTCCCGCTCGCGGCCGCCGGCGGCCAGCCGTAGCCACTGGCGCGTGGTCTGTCGATCGCTCAGCAGGCCGTCGCGCTCGACGGGCGCGACCAGCGCGGGTAGAAAATCGTCCAGCGCCGGTCCGGCCGATTCGTCGTCGAAACTCAGCTCGACCGAGGGTGGGAATCGGCGTGTCAGCCAATCTACGGCATCCAACGTGAACGACCCGCAGGTGATCGTTCCGGCAATGCCGGAATCCTGCAACCGCCGGGCGTTCCGCCGCGACAGGGCCTCCGTCTGCTGCCGAGCGATCCGGGCAACACACCGGAGCGCGGCCTCGACGGCCCGCAGCACATCGCGGTCGTCGGGATAGGCGGCCATGAACATGAGGAGGTCGTGGCAGGTGCGCAGAGTCCGTGCGTCAGACAGATCGGAACGGGCCGCACGGGATACGAGGCGGACCTTGCGCCGCGCCACACGCGGGCCGAACCGGGTTCGCAGCGTCGCAAGCGTTTGTACGGTATCTGCATTCATCATCGCGGACTCCGACAGTACCGGAACGGTCAGTCTAACGAAGTCGCACGGCACCCGCACCAATCCTCCACGCTCAGATGTGTTTCGCATCGGCGTCGCGTGAGATAGGATGCCGGAGCGGGGTGGTGTGGACGCACGCATGGACGCGCATGAACGCGCACGGGAGTCGCTTGTTGTCTGTCTTGGAGGTTTCCGAACTTTACAAGTCGTTCGCGGACGTCCGCGCGGTGGACGGCGTGACCTTTGAGATCGAGGCGGGGGAAATCTTCGGGCTGCTCGGCCCCAATGGGGCTGGCAAGTCTACGACGATCAACATGATCGCCACGCTGCTCGTTCCGGATCGCGGCGCTGTGACGATCAACGGGATCGGGTTGTCCCAATCGGCCGCCTACAAGCGGCGGATCGGCTATGTGCCGCAGGAGATCAGCCTCTCGGACAAGCTGACTGCCCGCGAGAACCTCTCGCTGATCGGTCGGCTGTACGACCTGAGCGGCGCGTGGCTGAGGGCGCGGGTCGGCGAGATGCTGGAGGCCGTCGGGCTGACGGATCGGGCCGACGATTGCGTCGGCACGTTTTCCGGCGGCATGAAACGTCGGCTGAATATCGCGTGTGGCCTGCTCCACGAGCCGGAACTCGTGCTGATGGACGAACCCACTGCGGGCGTCGATCCGCAGGCGCGAGCCTACATCTTCGAGACCGTTCAGCGGCTTGCCAAGAGTGGCCGGGCCATCCTCTATACGACGCACTACATGGAGGAGGCTCAGCGCCTCTGTCGGCGGACCGCGATCATCGATCATGGCCGCATCCTCGCCCTCGGAACCCTGCCGGAACTGATACAGGTGGTGAACGCCCAGCGCGAGCTGGTGATCCGCGCCGAGAACATGACGAAAGACCGAATCTCGCGGCTTGCCGATCGACTCGGCGCCGCGTGGCAACTCAACGAGCAGGAGGCTCGGCTAAACGTCTCGAACAGTGACCACACGCTGTTCGATGCCGTGCGGGCGGCAGACGAGACCGGGCTGCACCCGTCGTCCATCACGATTCGCGAACCCAACCTCGAGACGGTCTTTCTCGAACTCACCGGCCGGGCCCTGCGAGACTGATGCTCATGCGAAGTCTGCGAATCGTCTTGATCCTGGCGGGGAAGCAACTGCGAGTCCTTTCGCGGATGCCGGGGATTCTTCTGGTCATCTTCGTGCCCGGAATCGTGATGTATTCCGTGTTCACCAAGATCTTTGAGGGTCCGGCGGGCGTGGGGCGCCCGTTTCGCGCGGCGGTGGTGGACCTGGACCGGACCGAGGCGTCCGGCAAACTGATCGAGGCCCTGGGAAAGAGCAACGTCAAGGTGATCCGGACGGAAAACGAAGAGCCGGACGGAAGGATGCTGACGGTCGACTCGGCGCGGCGTCAGATCCGAAAGGACGGACTGTATCGTGTGGCACTCGTGATCCCCGAAGGCTTCTCCAAGGCGCCGAACGTCTTCTCGGGCGAGGCTCACAAGGGGGTGCAGCTCATCTACGACGAGACACAGGAGATGGAGGCGAACGTCATTTTTGGATTGATCCAGATGGCGGCCGGCCGGGCAGTCTTTCAGAAGGCGTTTGGCGGCTTGCGGGCAAGCTCCGGCAGCGGTGAGGGTGAGGACGCGGATTCCCACACACTCATCAAGGTCGAGCGGGTCGGCGTGTCGATCCGGCGGATGCAGATCGCCTCGAAACACACGTTTCTGGCCGGCATCGTGCCGATGTTTCTGCTCTTCGGGGCGACGGGGGCGGCGCGGAGCATGTTGGACGAGATGCAAAGCGGCGAAATGGCGAGACTGAGGGCCGCGCCGATCTCCCCGGGCCATATTATTGTCGGCGGTCTGCTTTCGTCCGTCGTCGTCGGAATGCTCCAGTGCTACAGCATGTACGTCTTCGCCTGGCTGGTCTTCGATGTGGCGATCTGGGAGATCGGCCCGGGCCTGTTCGTGTTGACCCTCGCGACGTGCCTGGCGGCGACGGCGTTCGGCCTGATGCTCGGGTCGTTGTGTCAGACCAGCCAGCAGCTCGATTCGATCGGCACGATCGTGATCCTGGCCATGAGCGCCATCGGCGGGAGTATGGTCCCCCGCTTCGTGATGCCGCCCTTCATGCAGAAACTGGGGCTGTTCACCATCAACGGCTGGTCCTACGACGGATTCATCGCGCTGATCCGCGCCGAGGGACTGCCGGGCATCCTCGACGAGTGCGGCGTGCTGGCCGGCATCGCGATCGCCTGCCTCGTCGTGGGAAGCGTGTTACTGTCGCGGCGGCTCCGTGCGGCGCCGGCGTCGTGACTCTGGCGATTGCCATTTGATCGGAGCGCGCAAGACACCCCGTCCCGAGCGGTCTCGAGACGGGGTGCTGTGTGTGTGACGGAACCGGCGTCGCGAGCGGTTACGGATCGTCCGATGACGGCTGCACGGTGATCTTGATCTGGCCATCGGGCGTGGCGACGCTGGCCGCACGAGCCAGGTCTTCGGCCGACTCGCCCGCTGCGATGCGCAGCTTGATCTCGCCGGCGCGGCCCTGGCCGTCGTCAGACCGGATCGAGATCAGGCCCTGCTCATCCACGGAGACGTCCGGCTGCCCATCCAGCCCCAGCAGGGAGATCGGGGGTGAGGCGATGAGCCGCACGGAAGGATCCGCTTCGGCCTCGTCGCGGCTGACGAGGAACACCCGTGAGCCCTCTTCATCGGCACCGGGCAGGATGTAGACTTCGTGGCGGCCTCCGCGGGCATCCTGCCACGTATGAAGCGGCTCGGCACTACCCAGGTCATCGAGCGTATACTCGGTCTGATCGAGGCCCGGCCGAACGCCGCGAACCATCCGGACGACCTCCTTACGGGTGTTCGCATCGTCGGTCTTGCAGACGTCGATCCGCATCGTGTGGCCCTGGTCGGCCGATTCCGTCCGCTGGATGTGGATGTTGGCGGTGTCGCCGTCGTCGGTCTGGATATCGAACTCGGCTTCACCGTTCGGGTCGAGGGCGACCTCGGTCTGTTGGCCGTTGATCTCGACCGTGACGAACCAACTCCTGATCGTCTCCACGCCGCCGGTTGCGGCGAATGTGACGCCGCTGACGGCCAGGAGGGCCACGCCGATCGCCACCGTCCGTGGGTGTCTGAAACGGGAGCGCTGATCATTCGTTCCGAAATGCTGCATGAGTCTATTCTCCAGATCGGGGTTGTAAGATTGAGCGGTCCAGTCTTCGGACCGCAGCGTGTCCAAGGCGCTGTCGACAGGATCACGGTGTTCCGTCATAACTGCGACCTCCTCTGCTGCAGGCGCCGCCGGAGCGCATCGCGCCCCCGCGCCAGGCGTGACTTGACCGTTCCCACCCGGCACCCGGTCGCCAGTGCGACCTCGGCGACGGGCATGCCCTCGAGATAGTGCAGGGCGAGCACGGTCTGATACTTGGGCGGCAGCGTCAGGAGCGCCGCCCGGGCGAATTCGCGGGTCATTCTCGCGTCCATCGGGGCCGCCTTCGGGTCGGCCCGCTCTGCGTCGAGCCTCTGCGTTGCTTGCCGCCGGGCCTGTCGTGCCCAGCGGTTGACGCGGTTGCTGGCGATGCGATAGAGCCAGGCTCGCACGGGCACGCCGTGGTTCCGGAACCGTGGGAGGGCCGTCATGGCGAGCATGAACGAATCGGCGACCAGGTCCTCGGTCGTGTGGGGGTCGCCCACTCGGCGATGGATATACCGCGCGATGGCTCGATAGTGCCGGCGGTATAACTCGGCGAAGGCCTCGCGGTCGCGCTTGGCCCGCTCGACCAAGGCCCGCTCATCGCTCAGTCCGGCCGTGTCGGCCATCGCGGCCGAGAGTCGCAATTCCATCCCATCGCCTCGATGAGTCTCGATAGACCCGCCTCAAACGGGTCTTTGGACGTCCACTGAGTATAAGTCGCCGACCGGGGCCGAGGTTCCATCTTTTTTGGTTTTGGGGGGCGGCGGTCCGGGCGCGGGTCCGCCGGGGCATCGCGGCGATGGCGCCAGGTATTGGGTGGCCGGTCAGAGTAGCGTCGGTCGCGCGGTGGGCGTAGAGTATCGCCGTGCGTCCCAAGTCCCGATTCCTTCCCATCGCCAAGTGGAGTGGGTCTGTTCTGTGTCTGCTGATCGCCGGTGTGTGGGGCGTGAGCACGAGCGTGCCATTTTACTGCACCGGCCACGTCCGCGGCGTCGCGTGTACGGTAAAGTGCACGGACGGCAGCTCGCATCTTTTCTGGACCCACCCCGCGCCCGGCACGAACATCCCGAAGATGCCCGCCTGGAGCATCAAGCGGATTCCAGCCCCATCGGGAGTGCATGTATGGATGCCGCAAATGAGGCGGCTCGTCCTCCCGCGTGGCCCCGTTGGCGAGCTCGTCATTCTGCCGTTTTGGATCCCTCTCGCCATCGTCGCCATCCCGACGGCCATCCTCTGGCGCCGCGACCGCCGTCGCATCCCGCCAAGGCATTGTCGAAGCTGCGGCTACGACCTGCGTGCAAGCCGCAAGCGGTGTCCGGAGTGCGGAACGCCGTTCGCGCAACAGCAAGGACGCCTGCCGAAATCGCGTTGACGGTCGTGAGGCGTGCCGGTGCGGTCGGGCCGCGAGGCGATCGCAGCGATTTCCGCCATCCCACGCGACACGCGTGCCGCGACCCGACGGAGTCGCGCCACACGAACCCGGCGCAAAACTCGGCGGGATTCTGCGCCGCGTTTCGCGGATTGGTCCATCACCGGACAGCCTCGACCGGACATAGCCACACGTCTACAGATGGCCAACAACAAGACATTTGTGAAACAGCCGCCGGTCGGACTCGAACCGACGCCCTGCGGTTTACAAAACCGCTGCTCTACCAACTGAGCTACGGCGGCGCGTGGGGGCGACGCCCTCTTGTACCATGTGTCCGCCGTGCGTGCCACTCGCGGAAGGAGCCGCAGCCGATGCGAGTACTGTGTGCTACCGGCGGCTTGTCCGCCAGTCTCTCGAGGGAGAAGTGCCCCGCGCAGACACGGACAGGCAGGTACTCGTTCAGCGTACTTAGGCCCAGCACGACCGCTGATGATCTTTATCCGATCCCCGAGCGCAAGCGAGTGGGCCGGCGTTCCACCCGTCGCTTGCGCTCCGGGCTTTGACAAGCGGGCCGGATACGCTCAACACATGCGCAGCCAAGCTGCCCGTAGCACCCCACCGCGGATTCTGTCACGGCCCCGGCGCCAATGGACAGTCAGGGAGCCGGAACGGCCGCGGCTTCCGCGGGTGCTGCCGCAGCCGGTTGGAGCGCCGGTCGCCGAACGCAGCGCGTGTAGCCGATCCAGATGAGGATGAGGCCGGCCAGTTCGCCGACGTAGAGGCCCTCGACGATCCCGGCCTTGGCCATGCCGCCGCCGATGCCGGGCAGCAGGGCGCCGAGGGCGATGAGGGCGTTGCCGACGGCGCGGTGGCCGGTGGCCCGGCGCTTGGCGAACCGCCAGCCGCTGAGGGCGGCGCCGCCGATCAGGAAGACCGCCGCGTAGAGATTGATGATCGGCGTGAACCAGCGGATCCACTGCCAGCCGAGGGCGGCGCCGCCGGGGCGATGCGGCTCGATCGCGCCGGTGTTGGTGGGGCCGAGGATGACCAGCACCGCCAGGATCACGATGATCGGGACGGTCGCAGACGTCAGAATGTTGGCGGTGCGACGGCGGAGCAGCAGATAGACCGTGCCCTGCGCCAGCGGATAGCCGCCGAACAGGGCGCCGACGATGTACCAGGTCTTGTTCAAGCCGGGAGAGTTGCCCCAGAGCGTGACGGCGGCCTCGGCGGCCGTGCCAAGCCCATAACAGAGCACGCCGCCCGCCCACCAGAGCAGGTGCGCCCCACGCCCCTTCGATCGGTATCGCCGGAATAGAACGGTGAAAAAGACGACGGACAAGAATGTCGTCAGGACAGGCAGATAATGGATGATCTGCGGCTGTGCGGCTGTCGTATTCATGCGATCGATCCTCGTGTCGGCGCGGGGCGGCGACGCGCCCGGCTGCCATGTTCCTTCAGAACCGGACGCCGGCGCCGAACGGCGCCAAGTCCGCCCGGGCCGTCGCCTGATCGCGGTATTCGACGCCAAACTCCCGGTTGAGCACGTTGATGCCGCCGTCGTGCGGGCCGATCACGTCGGCGCCGTCGCGGACGACCATGTCGCGGGCGTAGCTGCCCCGCAGGCGGCCGAGCAACTGCGAATCCTGGAGCGGGTCGCCGGTCAGGTGGATTCGCAACTCGATCATGGGGCGGCCGTCCAGAAAGCCGAAGTTCTCTCGGAAGTAGGAGCCTTCCGGCGCGACCAGTCCGTTCGGCTGGTTGGCCCCGGCATCGCGATAGCTCATCTGAAAAGCCCCTCCGTTGCGGGGCCATCCGCGATCGGCCGCCGGACACGTAAAAATACGCGGGTTGCTTCCCAGATAGAGCGGCATCAGGACGTTCTGGAGCGAGTCGGGCCACCGCTCGCGATCGTAGGGGTTGATGTCCGCGTCATCGGTGTGGTCGTCGCCGAAGCCGGGCACCGGTCCGCCGTTGGTCATGGGAGAAAAAACGTACGGCACGCGTTCGTTGTTGGCCACCGAATATTCCCAGATGGCGTTGCCGATCTGGTGCAGCTGGGTCTGACAGGCGACCCGCCGGGCGCGCCCGCGTGCGGCGGACAGGGCCGGGAGCAAGATGCCGATCAGCAGGGCGATGATCGCAATGACGACGAGCAATTCGATCAGGGTGAAGGCGGTCTGCCGTTTCATCGTGGTCTCCTCACCCACAGTGCGATCGTCGCGCACAGCAGCAGGGCCGCCGTGGCCGGTTCCGGCACGGGCGCGGATTGCGCGATCAGCACGATGTCGTAGCCGTTGGTGTCGCCGAAGACGGGGTCGAGGCTGTTGTTGATGCCGAAGCCGGCGGCCTCGAGATAGACAAAGCTGTCGGAAAGCGGGTCGATCAGCGGCACGACGACCTGGTCGAAATAGGCCCCGAGGTCGCCGCCGGCGAGCGCGACGCCGCCGTTGCCCGAGGCACTGAAGGCGTCGTTGAGCGGGCCGTCGGTGATCGTGGTGGTGCCCGGCGGCAACGGCGACGGCTGCGAGGCTTCGTTGAAGGTGCCGCCGATGTTCGAGACGTCCACGTCCGGCCAGAGGGTGGAGCCGAGGCCCAGCCCGGCGAGCGTCGGGAAGTTGCCCTGGGCATCGCGATCGATTCGCCAGCCGCGGAACGCGCCGAGGAACTGGAGCGTGCCGAGCGTGTCGGCGGTGCTCGACGTGATGCCGATCGAGTCCTGCCAGAACTCGTAGCCGAGATGGTCGATCCGTGTGACGCCGGGGGCCAGCGGGGTAAGTGAACCCTGGCGGGTATCGGTCGACGGATTGATCGGTCCGCCGAGTGCGCCGTCGGGTTGGGTGCCGGCGAGGCTGTTGACGGTCACGCCAAAACCCGGGTCGGCGAGTTGGGCCGCTCCGGCGTTGGTGCCGGTGAGGTCGAGGTTGTTGAGCGTGACCGTGGCGCCGCCGAAGCCGAGGTCGATCAGGCTGGTCGAACCGGATATGGCCACGGCTGTCTGGTTGGCGACGGGCGTGAGGCTGCGCGCTCCGTTGCCGGTGTCGCCGTCGAGGTCGAGCCGCGGGCCGCCGAGATACTCAATCGCCAGAACGGGCACCCGGTTGGGATTGTTGGGCGGACCACCGGCGGGAACGCTGCCGCGGCGGAACATGAAGCTGAGCGCTCCGAACTGATTGGTGTCGAGGATCGGCGTCCCGCCGCCGAGCCAGCCCGTGGGGACCGTGCCGGGCGTGCCGGCCAGACGATCTCCATCCTGAAACGTGCCGGGAAACCCGGTCTGCGGAAAAACGAATCGGTCCGGGCCGGGCGTCTGTCCGACATCGACGCCGGTCAACAAATGAAACGGTTCGGCGATCGCGGGGATTGGCGCGGCGGCCAGGAGGATCGCAAGGGTCAGTGTATGGAAGCGTTGGTTCATGGTGGTTGGGTCTCCGTAGAGCGTATGTGAATGTTGTCGACGCGCTGGGGCGGGCGCCGGGCGGACCGGGTTCGGTTCGCGGCGAACGTCGCTGCGGTTACGGGTTTTGCATATCGGAGTCAGGGTCGGTAACAGTTCAGGCGGACTCGAGACATGGGTGTCGCGTCGGCCCCCCGTGGCCGACGTAGCTGTGACAGTCTCGGCGGCGATGCCGCGCGGGGCTCGACAGGTGCCACTGGCGGCTTGTCCGCCAGTGCCTCGACGGACAGTGCCTTGCACGGACACGGGCAGACAAGCTGCCCGTGGTACCCCACCGCCGCTTGTGTCACGGACCCTTGGGGTCATGGCAGAACTCCTACAAATGCCGAGATGTCCAGACCGTCGACCGCCGCGTCGCCGTTGACGTCGGCGCGGTTAAACGCGCAGGCGGACAGTGACGACGGATCGAGCAGGGCCGTTGCGAGGTCGGCGGCATCGCCGAGATCCACGACGCCGTCCCCGTTGACGTCGCCGGGCGGGGCCACGGGGGCAAGCGACTCGGCGATCACCACGACGTCGTAGCCGACGGTGTCGGCGTAGACCGGATCGCCGCTGTTGTTGAGGCCGAAGCCCGCGCCTTCGAGATAGACAAACGCATTGGCCTGGTCCTGTTCGGCCAGGGGGGCGACCACTGTGTCAAGATAGGCGCCGAGGTCGCCGGCGCCGTCGGACAAGGCCAGACCGCCGTTGCCCGGCGCGAGGAAGTCGTCGCCGGGCACACCGCCGGTGATCGTGGCCGTCGGTCCGAACGAGCCGGTGGCAGTGTTGAAGGTGTTGCCGATCTCAGTCTGGTCGATCGCGGGCCAGAGGGTCGAGCCCAGCCCCTGACCGGCCAACACGGGAAACAGGCCGGTCTGACAATCACGCACGACGAGCCATCCCCGCAGGCGCACGAGATACTGGAACGAGCCGAGATCGGCCGCGGTGCTGCTGTTGGCGAGGATGGAGTCGTACCAAAGCTCGACGGGCAGGTCCTGGATTTTATAGACGCCGGTCAATGCTCCGGCCGGGCCGGTGTGGGCCGCCAGCGTGCCGATCCGCATGTCGAAGGCCGGATTGATCGGGCCGGTGTGCCCCCCCGTGGGAGTCGTGCCGGCGAGGGTGACCAGGACGGTGGCGATGCCGGCCTCGATGCCGAAGCCGCCTTCGTTGGTCCCGGTGGCGTCGAAGCCGTCGATCGCGACCGTTCCGCCGACGAGATCGAACGAGAGATCGATCCGGCTGAACGAACTCGGAATCTCGACCGGCGTGATCGGAGCACCCCCTCCGTCGAGCACGGGCACGAGGCTGCGGACGCCGTTGGTCGTGTCTCCGTCGAGGTCCAGCAGCGGCCCGCCGATGAAGTCGATGCCCATGATGGGCTGGAGGAAGTTCGGAGGGATCGGAATGCTGCCACGCCGAAAGAGCAGGCTGAGCGTACCGGCGTGATTGGGCGGGAACAGCGGCGTGCCAATCCCTTGAAACGCCACCACGCCGCCCGTGTCGGAGGTGCCGGCGAGCCGGTCTCCGTCGCTGAACGCCCGGGGGAAGCCCGGTCCGGGCGTCGGGGTGATCGACCGGTCCGTCCCCGGATAGTGAAAATTGTCGACTCCTGTCATCAATCGAAA
>JBHHVX010000007.1:0-50556 GCA_046754505.1 Phycisphaerae bacterium
GACGCAGGCGCGGACGTGAGCCTGCTGAGGTTCGAGTTCCGGCAGCGCGGTCCCGAGAGGTTCGATGGTTCTCCATCGGCGGACTTCCTCCCAGAAATCGCTGTTCTCGGCAGCGACGCGGAGGGCGGCCCACTGCCGCTCACACCGCGCCACAAACACGTCCCATCCGATGGACGGCCGACCGTGATGATCGGGCGGCGCCGCGGTCTGTTGGAGCGGCTCGCTCGCCAGCAGGGGGCCCAGAATCGGAACGTGACGCCGCAGCGCCAGGCGGATGCGATCACTCTGTCGACTGAGCCACTCGCGGGTCTCGGTGATGCGCAGCGTCCGAGACAGCACATCAAGATGACGCCGTTCTTCGGGCGTCATTAACGCGGCGAAACACGCCGACCGCGACGGCACGACCCGCGCCGCGGCGTCATGCAGAGTGTCGTGAAGCCGGGATAGGCGTGCCGCCCGTTCGGTGTTGCAATTGAGCACGTCAGTTGCGGCCCCGCCCAATACCTGCACGAGTCGTTGCCGGCGGCGTGGCCGCTCGGGTCCGGTCCACTCGAGGATGGATGTGAGGGTTCCCGGAGGAAACGTACACAACCCACGACCCCGGCGGAATTCGAGCACGAGGTGGCGGGACGCTTCGAGCCGCTCGGCCTGATGGATCAATCGCGACCGATCCGCGTCGCGCAGCGTGGTTTGCACCCCACGGCCGGAACAGGCGCGATTGAAAAGGACTGCCCGCTCCTGTCCGAACCGAGCCGACTCGTCGCGGAGACGGCCGATCATCTGGCGATCGAACCACCGCTCGTGGTCGACGACGACGATCAGTCGATCGAACCACGGGAGGGTCGCAAGGGCGATGTCTCCTTCCTGCCGTGCCGGCTCGGACGTCAGGTCAGGCATGTCGCAGAGGGCGACGCCTCGGAGGGCGTCCACGTGGTGGTAGACCACGTGAACGACGCCTGGCTCGCCGGCAACGTTGTCGTCGAGTCCGGTCCGCTCGTGGGTGAAGGTGGGGAACAATCGCCCGCGTTCGAAGTCCAACTGCATGGAATCGCGGTGGTCGTCGTGGATAGCGAGGATGGGGCCGCATGTCGAGTGCCCGCGGGCGGTGACGCGGCTGACCCGTCGGCCGCTGAGCAGGTTGTCGAAGACCGTGCTCTTTCCGGAGGAGGCTCCACCGACGATGGCGACAAAGGTCGGTCGGTCGTTCGCGGGGCGAGATTGTCGGTAGCGCAGGGCGAGGACGGTCTCTTGGACTTGCCGGGACCAGTCGAACCGATGCTGCTCGCGCAGCGACTCACCGTGCTCGGCCAGACGGCCGAGGGCGTCGGCGAACTGGATGTCGGCTACGCTGGTCTTATTCACAGGTCTCTTCAGTCTAGCCGAACCAGCGGAGAAGTCAAAACCCAAAAATACGCTTACCGAATGCGCAAACGCGGAAACCGGGTGCCACGCCCATCGGCGAAGCCGTGGGCGTGCGCGACGGACGGGAAGCCGTGACATCGGCGCGCATTGTCGAAGTGCGTGTGGCCCTTCCGGTGTTTCGCATGTCCACCGTTGTGCGGATGGATATGCCACTCAGCCAAATCCGGGGGAGAAAGACCGAAAACGGATGTATTTGTGTTTTGGGGAAGGGCTGAAGAGAGCGGCCGTTTGTGTTAGATTGCGGCGGGTCGGGACGGTCGCGCCGAGCCTCGACCCTTTTCCTCTGGAAAAGAGCGGGCCAGTGATTCGGGAGGCAGAGATATGGTGGTGGCAGGCTTGGAGCGCCGGAGACCCGTGGGCGACGGGTGCGAGCGGGGTTCGTTGTGCGTGGTGCTCGCGGCGCTTAGCGTTCTGACCGTGATGAAGGAGCCCGCTCAAGCCCAGGGGCCGGATCGGATTACGGGCCGGCCGTTCGCGACGCGGTCGGAGGTGATCGCGCAGCACGGGATGGCGGCAACGAGTCAGCCGCTGGCGACGCAGGTGGCGCTGGAGATTCTCAGGCGGGGCGGGACGGCGGTCGACGCGGCCATCGCGGCGAATGCGGCGCTGGGACTGATGGAGCCAACGGGTAGCGGTCTTGGCGGCGACCTGTTCGCGATCGTCTGGAGCGCGAAGGATAGTAAACTCTATGGGCTGAACGCGAGTGGGCGGTCGCCCTATGGCCTCAGTTACGACGAGATGGTGCGGCGGGTGCGGGGGTCGGGCGGTCAGTCGGCGGACGGACCGGCGTTGATTCCGCTGGTCGGACCGCTGCCGGTTTCGGTGCCGGGGTGTGTGGACGGGTGGTTCGAGTTGCACGACAAGTTCGGCAAGCTGCCGATGCGCGATGTGCTCGCGCCGGCGATTCGGTATGCGCGAGAGGGGTTTCCGGTGTCAGAGCTGATCGCGTACTACTGGGGCCGCGGGGGTACGCGGCTGCGGGATCAGCCGAACTTCGCGGAGACGTTTCTGCCGAACGAGCGGGCGCCACACAAGGGGGAAATCTTTCGCAATCCCGACTTGGCGAGGACGCTGGAGCGGATCGCGGCGGGCAGGCGAGACGTGTTTTACAAAGGGCCCATCGCCGAGACGATCGACGCGTTTTGCCGGCGCGTGGGGTGTTATCTACGGGCGCGTGATCTGGCGGAGCATCATTCGACGTGGGTCGAGCCTGTTTCGACGAACTATCGCGGGTATGACGTCTGGGAGCTTCCGCCGAATGGACAGGGCATCGCGGTTCTGCAGATTCTGAACCTGATCGAGCCGTTCGACCTGCGATCGATGGGGCACAACACGGCGACCTATCTGCACCACCTGATTGAAGCCAAGAAGCTGGCCTATGAGGACCGGGCGCGGTTCTACACCGATCCGGACTTCCACGAAATCCCGGTCCAGACGCTGGTCTCCAAATCATACGCGAATCAGCGCCGGGCGCTGTTTGATGCGGAGCGGGCGTCGCGGCGGCTGGAGGCGGGGAATCCGCGGCTGGAGCGGGGCGACACGATCTACCTGACGGTGGCGGACGCGGATCGGAACATGGTGTCGTTGATTCAGAGCAACTATGCGGGACTGGGTTCGGGACTGGTGCCGGACGGGCTGGGGTTCGTGCTTCAGGACCGCGGAGCGCTCTTTACGCTGGAAGCGGGGCAGTTCAACACCTATGCGCCCCACAAGCGGCCGTTTCATACGATCATCCCGGCGTTCGTAACCAAAGACGGTCGTCCTTTCTTAAGTTTCGGCGTGATGGGCGGAGACATGCAACCGCAGGGGCACGTCCAAGTCCTGTGCAACCTGATTGACTTCGGCATGAACGTGCAGGAGGCGGGCGATGCGGCACGGTTCCGGCACATCGGCTCGTCGACGCCGACGGGGCGGACGATGACGGACGGCGGGACGGTGCTTCTGGAATCGGGGGTCGCGATGGCGGCGCGGCGCGGGCTGCGACGGCTGGGGCATCGGATCGGTTTCGAGTCGGGGGGCTTCGGGGGGTATCAGGCGATTCTGTACGATGCGGAGAACGACGTGTACATTGGGGCATCGGAGTCGCGGAAAGACGGGCAGGCGGCGGGGTATTGACGACAGTTGTCAGCTGCCGGCGCGGCATGGCTCATGGAGGCTTGGATAGGACGATGAAGATTCGGTCGACCACGATTCTGTCGGTACGGCGCGACGGCGCGGTGGCGATGGGAGGCGACGGGCAGGTGACGCTGGGGGATTCGATCGTCAAGGCGGACTCGGTCAAGGTCCGGCGGCTGTACAAGGGGGCGGTGCTGGCAGGCTTTGCGGGAGGTGCGGCGGATGCCTTTGCGCTGCTCGACCGGTTTGAGGGGAAACTGGACGAGTTCAAGGGGAACACCAAGCGGGCGGCGATCGAACTGGCGAAGGATTGGCGGAAAGACAAGGTCCTGCGGCGGCTGGAGAGTCTGTTGGCGGTGGCGGACGCCGAGTGCGGCCTGATGATCAGCGGCAACGGAGACGTGATCGAGCCGACGGACGGCATCCTGACGATCGGGAGCGGGAGCACGTCGGCGCTGGCGGCGGCGCGGGCGCTTCTGGCGCACAGCTCAATGCCGGCGAAGGAGATCGTCGAGGCTTCGCTGCGGATCGCGGGGGCGATAAATATCTACACGAATCAAAACATTGTGGTGGAAGCGCTGTAGCCCGTATTCCTCAACGGGACATGCGATTTGTAGCAACGATCCGTAGCGTCGCGGGCTTGTCCCCGACGTAGCCACCCACAGCGCCTCGCTGCGTCACCCACAAGAGGTGACGCTACGGGATATGGGCGGCCTATCTTGACTTGTGGGGTGAGAAATCCGGGCTAGCCGTATCGCTGGATGAGCAGGAGGGCCAAGGTGCCGAGGGCGGCGAGGGCGGCGACGATCGAGAAGACAGTGGCCGGGCCGACCCGTGGGACGCTGGTTTCGATTTGCCGGGTGACGTGGGTCCGCAGCTTCTGATGCTGGCCGACGAGAGCCTCTTTGAGGCCCTGGACCTCCGCGGCAGCGCCTCTGGATTGCTCGGCTTGTTTGATCAACATGTCACGCAGGACGTTCAGGGCGCGAGCGATCTGGCGCTGGGTGTTGCTGACCTGGATCGTGACCTGATCGGACTGGAGGCGTTCGTCGCGCAGGGTGCTGACGCGTTGGTCGACGGCGTGAAGGTGGTCGTCGAGGGAGCTGATGGCGTCAACTTGGGAACTGGCGATTTCGGGCAGGGTGGCAACGATCTCGCGGACCCGCTGGGCTTGTTCCATGGCCTCGGTGGTGTTTTGGAGGACGGAAGGGAGATCGCCATTGCCGGTGGTGCCGGGCGCCGGCATGGCGTCGATCGAGGCAGCGAGGCGCTCGATCGCCGCGGTGGTCTGCTCGGCGCGTTCGGCGGCTTCGGCATGGCGTTTTTCGACGGCCTCGATGAGTTGTGCGATCCGCGGGTCGGGATCGATGCTGACGGGGGCGGTTGTGTGTGGGTCCGAGATTTCCATGGTCGAATCGCTCCGGTTCGGTTGGGGGTCGGGGTGAGCCTGTTTGGATTCGCGCACGGTGACCTTGGAGGAGAACGGGTCGGACTCGTCCCCTCGCAGAATCTCGACAAGCTTCTTCCACCAAGTAGCCATTGCTGAACACTGTAGTTTACCACAATGGGTCGGGAGGGTCAAAAAAGGGGCGGCGTCGGCCACGGGCCACGGGTCCCTGACAGTCGTGGCGGCAACGCCCGGCTGCCCAGATGGGTGTCACTGGCGGCTTGTCCGCCAGTGCATCGACGGACAGGGCGGCTTCTCGCGGACACGGGCAGGCAAGCTGCCCGTGGCACCCCGCCGCCAAGACTGTCACGGACCCACCGGGGGCTGGCGCTACGGGGCCGCTCATCGAGTCCGCCTGAACTGTCCCGCACCGCCCGCGGCTGTGGCGCACAGATCCGAGACTTGCGAAGAGGACGCAGCGGCTTGACAATAGCACTCGGGGTTTGTGGCGGGAGGTGTGGGTCCTCCCGCCCACGCGTTTTCAGAGGAAATACACCGGCGGGACGCCGATGCTCCCCACCGAATGAGGTGTGACAGAGCACTCGTTTGTCCGCGATCGGACAGGGGCGGTATGGCAGAGCAACCCAACGAGTCGATTGCGAACCAGCCCATCGCGGAGGAGATGCAGGAGTCTTACCTGCGCTACGCGATGAGCGTGATCGTGGCGCGAGCGTTGCCGGATGCGCGGGATGGCTTGAAGCCGTCGCAGCGGCGGATCCTCGTGACGCTGAACGATCTGCATCTCGGGCCTCGGGGCGGGCACCGGAAGTGTGCGAAGATCGCGGGCGACACGTCTGGAAACTATCACCCGCACGGCGAGGGGGTAGTCTATCCGACGTTGGTGCGGCTGGGTCAGCCGTTCAATTTGCGATATCCGCTGGTGGATGGTCAGGGGAACTTCGGCTCGATCGACGGAGACCCGCCGGCGGCGATGCGATATACGGAAGCGCGGATGGCGGCGCCGACCGTGGAGATGATGGAGGATATCGACAAGGAGACGGTCGATTTCATTGCGAACTATGACGACACGCGGACCGAGCCGGTGGTGCTGCCGTCGAAGTTTCCGAACCTGTTGGTAAACGGCTCGACGGGGATTGCGGTCGGGATGGCGACGAACATCGCGCCGCACAACCTGGGCGAGATATGCGACGCGTTGATCGCGTTGATTGCGAATCCGGATCTGACGGTTGATGAGATCATGAAGGTCGTCCCGGGTCCGGATTTTCCGACGGGTGGGATCATCTGCGGCCGGGCGGGGATTCGAGACGCCTACACGCGGGGTCGGGGGTCACTGGTGGTCCGGGCGAAGCTGCACACGGAGGAGATGCGTGGGGGCCGGCTTCGGATCGTGGTGGATGAGATTCCGTTCGGGATTTTGAAGAACACGATTACGGAGCGGGTGGCGGGGTGCGTCAAGGACGGGCGGCTAAACGAGGTCAGCGACGTCCGCGATGAATCGGACCGGAAGCACGCGGTTCGCCTGGTGGTGGAGTGCAAGAAGGACGTGACCGAGGCGGTGGTGGTCAACAAGCTGTATCGCCACACGCCGCTGCAAAGCAATTACACCATTATCAATATTGCCCTGGTGGGGAAGCAGCCGCAGACGCTTTCGATGAAGCAGATGATGGAGCAGTACCTCTTCCACCGGCGTGAGGTGATCACGCGTCGGACGCGGTTCCTGCTGCGCAAGGCGCGGCAGCGGGCACACATTGTCGAGGCGCTGATGCTGGCGGTGGGAGATATCGATGCGATTATCGAGCTGATCAAGGCGTCGCCGAATCCGGCGGAGGCGCGAACGCGGCTGATGGCGCGGGCGTTGCGACTGGATGAGGCCGCCTCACTGGTCAAGCTTCTGCCGGACGTGTTTGTCCGGCGGGTCATGGGGCGGGATCAGTTCTTAACGCGTGTCCAGACGGATGCGATTCTGGCGATGCAGTTGCAGCGACTGACGGGGCTGGAGATTGAGAAGCTCGCGAAGGAGTATGGCAAGCTCGTCGAGGAGATTGAAGGCCACGAGAAGCTGCTCGGAGATCCTGCGCTGGTGATGGACATCGTCCGCGAGGACATTTACGAGATGAAGGCCAGGTTCGGTGACGCGCGGCGGACGGTCATTGCGGGGCCGGTGGGCGAGTTCCGCATGGAGGAGCTGATCGAAGACGCCCCGATGATCGTAACGATCACGCACGAGGGATATATCAAGCGCGTGGTGACGGATACCTATCGGAGCCAGGGTCGCGGAGGCCGCGGGGTGCGCGGCAGCGACACCAAGGAAGGCGACTTCCTGGCACATCTGTTCGCGGCGAGCACGCACGAATACCTGCTGTTTTTCACGAACCGGGGGCGGGTGTACTGGCTGAAGGTGTACGACATTCCGGAGATGGCGCGTACGGCTCGAGGGCGTTCGATCGCGAACCTGCTGAAGCTGCAGGAGCATGAGTCCAGCACGGCGGTCCTGCCGGTTTCGGCGTTCGAGGAGAAGTTCGTCTTTTTCTGTACGGCGAAGGGGCGTGTCAAGAAGACGGCATTGGGGGCGTTTTCGCGGCCGCGGCCCAGCGGGATCAACGCCATCGGTCTGGATCCGGATGACGCGTTGATCAATGTGGAGTTGACGTCCGACGACGAGGAGATCGTGTTGGGGACGCGATCAGGGATGGCGATCCGCTTCAAGCAGGACGATGTGCGGGCGATGGGGCGCACGGCGGCCGGGGTTCGGGGCATCTCGTTGAAACGTGACGACCGGGTGGTCGACATGGTGGTGATTCGACCTGCGATGGGCCTGTTGACGGTTTGCGAACACGGGTATGGCAAGCGGACGGACATCGGGGCCTACCGATTGCAGAAGCGGGGCGGTAACGGCGTGATCAACATCCGGACGACGGATCGCAACGGCTCGGTCGTAGCCTTGAAAGCGGTTGGGGATGATGACGAGCTGATGATCATTACGTCGAATGGGATCATGCTTCGGACGGCGATTTCGGAAATGCGCGAGATTGGCCGCGCGACGCAGGGTGTGCGTGTGATCCGGTTGGACGAGGGCGATCGGGTTGTGTCGGTGGCGCGTGTGGCGCGGGACGACCAGCCTGCGAAGAAGGGCGCGGAGGGGAAGGCCACCGGTGATTCGACCGTTGAGTCCGGGAATGGGGCGCAGGCGGGGCCTCCTTCCGGGGTGAATGACGCCGCGGATCAGGCGGGCGGTCCGGACTCCGACGGGGACAGGGGGGGCTGATGTTTCGTGCGGTTTTTCGATGGACGGGCAGGGGGTAGAAGCGTGTGGAGTCGGGCCGCGGAAGCGGTCGGTTCACGATGTCCCGGCTTGCCAGACTCGGAACCCGCCTTGTCGACCTGATCCTGCCGCGTGTGTGCGCCGCGTGCGATCGTGCGATTGGGCCGGATGAGGCCGAACTCTGCGAGCCGTGCGCGGCTGACTTGGCGCGGCTGGTGGGGCGGCCCTATTGCGCGACCTGCGGGACGATAGCGCGGCCGTACCTGTTGGTCGACGGGCGGTGCACGTTGTGCCGGGCGAAGAAGGCTGCACCTCTCGACCGATTTGTTCGTGTGGGACCGTACGAGGGGGCGTTGCGTGTCCTGGTGCTTCGGTTCAAGCGTGAGTATGTGCTGGATCGATTTCTGGGAAGGCTCTTGGGAGAGGCGATTGAAGGTGCGTTGGACGGCGGGAGCGTCAACGCCTGGGTGCCGATTCCGTCTCCGTTCCGGCGGCGGCTTCAGCGGGGGTATCAGCCGACGGCGTTGTTGGCAAGGGCTGCGTCGCGGCTGGGAAGCGTTCCGGTCATTCGTGCTCTTCGGATGGCGCGGTATGTGGCTCCGTTTCATCGCTCGATGCCGGCGGACGCCCGGGCGCAAGCGATCCGCGGCGCGTTTCGTGTGTCAAGACTGGCGTCTGTCAGGGGCCGGGCGCTGGGCCTGATCGATGACGTCAGCACGACGGGCGCGACGCTGCGCGAGGCGTGCCGCGTGCTGCGTGGCGCGGGCGCGACTCGCATAGTGGCGGCGATCGTAGCCAAGACCACGCTGGGGGACGGGCGGGGTTGACCGTGGGGCGGATCTCGGCTAGACTTAGCGCGGCCCTTTGGTGAAACCAGGATAAGTGATTACCATTCGGAAGGTTACAATGGTTTCTGGCGCGGAGTCTTGCGGTGGCTGGGCGCTCGAACGGGCGACTCGGGCGCCGGGTTGCTGGAGGCGTCGGCGGTTGTTGTGCCTTCTCGCTGGTCGCGGAGCGCGCGGGCCGACTCTGACGGCGGAGTACGGCAAAGGATGAACTGTAGTCATATTGGAGGATGACGATGCAGATCACGGTGAGCAGTCGGCACATGGACGTCAACGAAGCTCTGAAGTCGCACGTGACGGAGAAAGCCGAGAAGCTGGCGAGGTATTACGATCGGGTCCACAGCGTCGATGTGGTGTTTGAGGAGCAGGCGGGGAGCCACATGGTGGAGATGATCGCTCGGGCGGATCATCACACGACCTTTATCGCGAAGTTTGACGACGCGGATGCGTACGCCTCGGTTGACCACGTGGTCAAGGATATTGAGCGCCAGTTGACGCGGCACAAGGAGAAGTTCCGCAATCGGAAACACTTGGGCGAGCGAGCGAACAATGAGCCGATGGAGGAGGTGCCGTCGGTCGAGTCACAGACAGAGGGCGGCGCTTCATGAAGTTGACCGAGATCGTAGTCCGGGACGCGATCGTGGCCGACCTCAAGGCTACGGATCGAAATGGGGTCATCCGCGAGCTGGTGGCTGCACTGGTATCGGCGGGGGCGTTGAAAGAGACCGACCGGGAGGCCATCGTCCGAGCGATCATCCAGCGTGAGAATGAGGGCAGTACGGGATTCGGCAAGGGCGTCGCGGTGCCGCATGTGAAACATGCCAGGGTCGGGCGCATCATGACGACGATCGGCCGTTGCGAACAAGGGGTGGACTTCGCGGCGCTCGACCGTTCTCCCGTATTTGCGGTCGTGTTGCTCCTGTCTCCACAAGACGATCCCGATGGTCATCTCCAAGCCATGGAAACCATTTTCCGTCACATGCAACGCGAGAACTTCCGAAAGTTCCTTCGCCAGTCTGAAACGCCGGAGGCCATTGCGGAACTGATTCAAGAGGCGGACGACCTGCCGACCGATCGGACCTGAGAGGGAGGTTCGGACGGCTTCGGTGTGTGACGGGATTCGTGGTGGCGCCGGAGCGGTCGGACGGTTTGGAAACGACAGATGGAACCATCGAATGGCCGAGGAACATCCGTGCCTGCAACGCGACGTGACGATTTCGAACGTGCAGGGGTTGCATGCCCGACCGGTGATGCGTTTCGTCGACATGGCGGCAAAGTTTTCGAGCCGGATTCGAATCCGGAAGGGGGACATGGAGGTCGACGGGAAGAGTCCGATGGAGATGATGCTGCTCGAGTCTCCGCAGGGCACGGTGCTCCGGCTGATCGCAAAAGGAGCGGATGCGGAGGGGGCGCTCACGGCGCTGACGGCATTGATCAACGACAAGTTTGGGGAGGAATAAAAGTCGGCCGCGTGTCGATGCGCGCCGAAGTTGGGGGGGGCAGGGGCGTCGCATGCCGCTGAAGCGAGGCATCGGCGTTTCTCAGGGTGTCGTCGTCGGCAACGCGCTGGTCTTGGAGACGGAGGAAACGCGCGTACCTCGGCGGTCGGTTCCTGGGAATCAGATCGAGCACGAGCAGGAACTGTTGAAAAAGGCGTTCGAGTCAGCCCGCACGGAGGTGTCGGCCGAGCGCGAGCATTTTGCTTCGCATGCGGGCACGGAGCTGGCCGACATTTTCGGGTTTCATGAGCGCTGGCTCGCTGACGAGAAGCCGCGGCGGGAGATCGCGGCCCTGATCGAGTCGAAGCAGCACAGCGCCGCATTCGCCATCAGCGTTTTCATGCGGCGCTACCGTCGTCGTTTCCAGGAGATGGACAGCCCGTTCCTGAAGGAGCGCGCTCGGGATGTGCTGGATATCGAGCGGCGGCTCCTGCATCACGTCGGGATTGCGATACGACACGATCTGGAAGGGCTGGACGAGCAGGTCATCATCGTCGCGCACGATCTGACCCCTTCCACGCTCGTGGCGCTCGAGCGCACCAAGCATCTGTTGGGATTCGTCACGGATGCGGGCGGCCTCACGTCTCATACAGCGATCATCGCAGCCGGGCTGGGCATCCCGGCGGTCGTAGGATTGGCCGATATCGCAACGGGCGTCTCCTCGGGTGACACACTGATCGTGGACGGGTTGCACGGAGTCGTCATCATCGCGCCGACGCCGGAGCAGCTCACAGAGTATTCGGCCCAAGCGGACCACCTGCGGGATATTCGCGCGACGCTCGCAGAACTTCGGAGCGTTGCGGCTGAGACGCGCGACGGGACCCCGATTGAACTGCTGGGCAACATTGAGTTTCCCTCTGAGGTGCTGGGCTGTCTGGAGAAGGGAGCGTGCGGCATCGGGCTGTTCCGGACGGAATTCCTGTTCATGCAAGGTGATCGGTCGCCCAGTGAGGAAGAACAGTATCGCGCCTACCGCGGCGCGGCGGAGGCGGTGGGTAATCGTCCGCTGGTGATTCGAACGATGGACGTCGGTGGCGACAAGTGCCACGTCGACGGTCCGTGGGAAGCGGAACGCAACCCGTTTCTAGGTCTGCGGTCGATTCGTTACACGCTCCAGAACCTGCCCGTGTTCCGGCCGCAATTGCGTGCGATCGTTCGCGCGAGTGCTCACGGTGATGTACGCGTGATGTTTCCGTTGATTTCGCGGATCATGGAGTTGCGACAGGCGAAGTTCGTGCTGAGCCTGGTGATGGAGGAATTAGAGGAAGAAGGGTATGAATTCCGGAGCGGGATTCCGGTCGGAGCGATGATCGAGACGCCAGCAGCGGCGATTTGCGCACGGGAGCTGGCGCGCGACGCGGAATTCATGAGCATCGGGACGAACGACCTGATTCAGTACACGCTGGCGGTGGATCGGACCAACGAGCGAGTGGCTCATCTCTATACTCCGGCGGATCCGTCGATTCTCCGGCTGATCCGCGGGGTGATCACGGAGGGGCATCGTCAGGGGGTTTCGGTGAGTCTGTGCGGGGAGATGGCTGGGGACCCGCTGTTCACTATCCTCTTGGTAGGACTGGGTTTAAAGACGTTTTCGATGGCGTCGAGCAACATTCCGCGGGTGAAAAAGATTATCCGGAGCATCACGATGGCCGATGCAGAACGGGTGAAACGTCGTGTTCTGTCTTTCGAGACGGAGCGCGAGGTGGTAAACTACTTGCGCGACGAGACCCGAAAAGTCTGGGGCGACATCTGAGGGTCGCCGGCGGTTGGCGGAAGGGCATGGCACAGGCTGTGTGCGAGAGCATGCGTTTCCGCGACCCGCCTTTGTGGCGTGTCCCAGAAATCCGTCCCGGCCGCGAGCGACGGTAGCTCGTGGGTGCGGGAAGCAACACGAACGACAAGGATCAGCAAAAGGGTTGCGAAATCGTGTGGCGATCGGGTTCGCCGTCGCGGGTGACGTTCGATTCATCTCTCACCGTGACACGGTCCGGCTGTTTGAGCGCGCCTTGGCGCGAGCAGGGGTTCCGGTTCGTTTTACCGAGGGATTCAATCCTCATCCGAAGATGACGATTGTCCTTCCGCGAACGGTGGGTGTTTCGTCGTCCGACGAGATGCTGCTGTTGGATTTGGCCTCGCTGCTCGAGAGCACCGAGGTCGCGTCGATGCTGTCGCGCACGTTGCCGATGGGTATTACGCTGCTGTCCTGCGAGGCGGTGGCGGAGGGCGACCGCCGGCTGCCCGAGCGCGTCGACTACGAGTTGGCCATACCGCACTCCGAGTCGGACGACGTTTCTTGGCGAGCGGCCGCGCTTCTTTCGCGGACATCCTATGCGGTGGAGCGCGGCGCGGCGCCGGATTCTTCGAAGCGCGTCGTGGACATCCGCCCGTTTATCTCGGAGATCGAGGTCGACACGGACCGATTGAGATGGAGGCAGCATGTGACGCCGCGCGGCAGCGTGCGACCGGACGAAATGCTCGAGGCGTTGGGGCTGTCGCCCGGGACATACGTTCATCGCCTTCATCGGCTGCGGGTCGTCTACCGGGCTTGACGCCGCTGCATCACACCCTGCTTGTTGCACCTTGGAAAGGACGAATGTGCCGAAGTTGAAAAGGCGAACGCCTGCGAAGGCAGAGCGCGCCACGGGGCGCTCGCGCAACAACACATCACGATCTGAGGCCGCCTCTGCCAGCAGCCCAAAAGACGTGAGCGAGACCGAGTCGGCGTCTGCAGGAGGCGCGGGCGGCGCCCCGGCCGGGGAGACTCCGGCGCGAGCGGCGACCGACACCCAGGTTCCGGGTTTCAGTGCGGGTATTCTCGACGCGCCGGAGCCACCGGCGCGGGCGCAAGCGGAGGACTCGAACGGCACCGCGGGAGACGCGACCGAGACCGCCCGGCCGTCACGCCGCCGTCGCGGTCAACGCGGCGGAGCCGCCCGCTCACGGGGGTCCAAGAGACGGACCAAGTCTGAAACACAGACGCCGGAGTCGGAGTCGGTCGACGCTTCGACGTCTGGCGCAGCGGTGCCGGAGGGAGACACGCCCCGAGCCGGATCCGTGGCGGAGGAACCTAAAGCAGCGAGAACGGAATCGGTCGCCGATGACACCGAAGGCAACGCGACCAAGCCGAAACGGAAGCGGCGCTCGCGTACGTCGCGGGCGTCGTCGCGCGAAACGAGTCCGCGTGATGTGGGCCGTTCGGCCGAGGGAGAGGCCGTCGAAGGGGAGGCCGGGCCGTCGAGAGCGATTGTGGAAGAAGCCGAGTCCAGTGACGCTGCGGTCGCGGAAAAGCCAGCGCCGGCCAGGCGCGGCCGCGTGCGGCGTGCGGTCAAGTCGGAGTCGAGTCGGACTGTTTCGTCGTCGGGGCCGGGAGTGCGGAAGATGCTGATCAATGCGGCGGATTCGGACGAGTGCCGAATCGCCGTTCTTCAAGATGGGCGCCTGGACGAGTTGGACATTGAACGTGCGGCGTCGACGTCTAACGTGGGCAATATCTACAAGGGGCGTGTGACGAACGTGGAGTCCTCGATCCAGGCGGCGTTCGTGGATTTCGGTCTGCCGTCACACGGTTTCCTGCACATCAGCGACCTGCACCCGCAGTATTTTCCAAACAGCAAAGGTGAGCCGGAACACGTGGGTCGGAAGACACCGCGGCGGCAGCGGCCGCCGATCCAGCACTGCCTGCGAGCGGGGGGCGAGGTGATCGTGCAGATTATCAAGGAGGGGATCGGGACGAAAGGGCCGACCCTGACGACCTATCTTTCGATTCCGGGGCGATTTCTGGTCATGATGCCTGGGATGGATCAACTGGGGGTGTCTCGGAAGATCGAGGATGAGGATCAGCGTCGGAAAGCCCGGGATGTGCTCGGTCAGCTTTCGCTCCCGCACGACATGGGGTTCATCGTCCGGACGGCGGGAGTGGATCGGACGAAGCGTGATCTTCAGCGCGATTTGAACTATCTGGGTCGTCTGTGGAAAAAAGTGGTTGTGCGAATCAAGAACGAGCACGCGCCAGCCGAGTTGTACAAGGAATCCGACTTGGTGATTCGGACGATTCGAGATGTGTATGACACGGGTCTCCGTGATATCCTGGTGGATGATGCGGCGGTCGCCGCGCGTGTACGCGAGTTTCTGGCAGTCGCCAGCCCGCGCGCCCGTGACATCGTCAGCGTGTACGAGGGCGCTGAACCGATGTTTCACAAATATGGCATTGAGTCCGAGATCGACAAGCTGCATTCGCGTCGCGTGCCGCTTGAATGCGGCGGGTCGCTGATCATCGAGCAGACGGAAGCCTTGGTGGCGGTCGACGTCAACTCCGGCAAGTTCCGCGTACCGGACAACGCGGAGGAGACGGCATTTCGGGTCGATCTTGAGGCCGTGGACGAGATCGCCCGACAGCTTCGCCTTCGCGACCTGGGCGGCCTGATCCTGTGTGACATGATTGATCTGATGCAGGATCGCCACCGGCGAGAGGTGGAGAACCGATTGCGGGACGCCTTGAAGCGGCACAAGGAGCGGGCGAAGATTCTACGAATGTCGAAATTCGGCATCATCGAGATGACACGTCAGCGCCAACGGCCATCGTTGGCCACGAGTGTCTTTCGGGAATGCCCCCGCTGCGCCGGCGCGGGTCGCATCAAGGCGACCGAATCCGTGGCGTTGGACGTGATGCGTCAGATCCGCCTGGCGGCCCAACGAGACGGTGTGGCGCGTGTGGATGTCGAGCTTTCGCTGGAGGTCGCAAACGACATCCTGAACCGGAAGCGGCAAGCGCTCGCCGAAATGGAGAAGGTCGGCAGTCTTCATATTCGTGTTGTGGGCCGAGACAACGTCCATGTAGATCATGTGGTGCTCTCATGCACGGATCGGCGCGGGCGCGAAGTGGCTCCTCTGGCCGCGGAGCCGAAGCGAACGGACACGCGAGGAACGACCAGGCCCCGGCGGACCGGCGGACGGCCGCGCCGTTCATCACGCCGGACGAGTTCGTCGGGATGAACGACGAGCGCCTGTGCCTTCCGAGGTGTCATCGGAGCGGTTGAGGGAAGCGGGAGACGACGATTTGCGACGGCTGCGGATATCGAACGAGCACCGACGCTGTTGGCCGGTACTGGGCGTTCTCGTGTTTTTCGGGGGGGGCGTCGGTTGCGGATCGCCTTGGGTTCTCGATCCGGCGTTCGGACAGCGTTATGCCGTGGAGCAGAACAAGCCGTTGTTCCTGTACTTCAAGGCATGGGATTCGACGCATCATCGCAACATGAAGATGAAAGTCCTAGACAGCGGGCCGATGCGGCGGGAATTGGGAGATACGGTGAACGTGGAAGTCGAGTTCTCTTTTTTTCCGGACGTCCGGAGCCGCTACCATGTGTTTCGCCCACAAGTTTGCGTCATGTGCAAGCCGGACGGCAAGGAGGTCGATCGGATGCTCGTGAATCCGGTTCCGTCGCTGAAGGCGTTCGTGGCGTGGTTCCGCGAGGCGAAGGCAAAGGCGATGCCCCGATCAAGCACGCGCCCCGGCACGGTGGAGCCATCGGCTCCATCGGTCAGCAGATCTTCCGTTTCTGGTGGCCCCACCTGAGAGGATTAGAGCACCGGTGTGATTCAGGGCGCGTCCGCCGCCATAGCCGGGCGGTGCCCTGCCGCGGGCGGATGTCGGCCCCAATCCTGTCGCTGCCGGATCAACCAAACATGTCCAGGAGGTCACCGGCCATTCGATCTGCCACGGCGACAACGGCAGCGTTGGCCCGATAGCCGATCTCGAATTGCTTGAGTTCGACGAGCTCGGTCGTCAGATCGACGTCCGAGTGTTGCGTGAGATCGAAGCTCGTTGTGGCAGGGGTATGGTCGTCGGGCCGTCGGTTGACGCGTCGATCTGACGCGGCGTCGTATCTCCGGGCGCGATAACCGTCTGTATTCAGGTTGGCGATATTCTGCGCGACCGTCTCCGCGCCGCGCTGGTTACGTCGCATCCCGCCGATCGCGGTGTTCAGTGCCGATATCATCCGTCCCCTCCGGGTGGCGGTGGATCGTGCGAGGGAGGCCGCCGTCAGAGACAACGTACGATTCGGCGTTGAGCGAGTGCGAGGTTACGGGAGTCGGCGGTCGGCCGATCGAGGCCGACGGTCCTGAAGCGGGTTTGGCTATGCGATTTTCAGCGTGCTGATGGAGGTCGTCGGATAGTCGGACCTGCGGCCGAGGGATTCGCAGAGGAGGGCGACGGTCTTCTCGGTGGCTCCGACGTTCTGTCGCACGACGTCCTGCGCCCGGCGGCCCATGGCCAAGGCGCCGTCGGGATCGCTCAGGAGTCGATCGAGCGTTTCGGCCAGTTCATCGGTGGAGCGGATCTGAACGGCGGCGTTGGCGGCGGACAGCTTGGCGACGACGTCGGAGAAGTTCTCCATGTGGGGGCCGAAGCACATGGGTCGGCCGAGGCCGGCGACCTCCATGACGTCGGAACCGCCCATCGGGGCGAGGGAGCGTCCGACAAAGACGACGTCTGCGAGGGCATAGAACTTGCGCAACTCTCCCATCGTGTCGCCAAGGAAGATGGGGGTGATGGCGTTTTCGTCCGTGCCGGGCCGGCGTCGGCTCCGACTCTCGGCGACGCGTCGCTTGCGGTGTTCGGCGCGGGCCTCGTGTCCGAGGAGATCGGGCGATTGGCTCCGCCGGTTGCAGGCGAAGCCGCGCGCGCGTATCCGCTGAGCGACTTCGTCGAATCGTTCGGGTTTGCGCGGGACGATGGCGAGTTGGATATCCGGCCGGTTGCGTCGGAGGGCGTCGCAGGCGTCGAGCAACATCTCTTCTTCACCGGGTCCGGTCGACCCCGCGGCGATGAGCGGTCGGCTTCGGTCGATGTGGAGGGCCTGCGCCAGGGCCTCCTGACCGAGGACGGCGTCGGCAATGATGGCGGTGTCGTATTTCATGGTGCCGCTGACGGTGGTGCGATCCGGCCGGGCGCCGAGTTCGATGAATCGGGCGGCGTAGCGTTCATTTTGAGCGGCGACCCAGGCTATCTCAGAGAACATGCGGCGGGCGACGGTCCGGATCAGCGGGCGGCGGAAGCGGCGCATGGACTTGTCCTTCGTGACACGTCCGTTGGCGATTCCGATCGGGATGCCGCGCCGACGCGTGAGCTCGACGAGGTTGGGCCAGACCTCGAGTTCCATGAGGACAATGGCATCCGGGCGGACGCGGTCCAGGACGCGACGGACGGCACAGGAGAAGTCGAGCGGATATCGGAAGACCAGCTTTGCGGGGTAGTGTCGGCGCGCGGCGGCGTAGCCGGTGTCGGTGGTGGCGGAGATCACGATGTCGTAGGCGGGGAGTCGTCGCTCGATCTCGGCGACGAGGCTCCGGGTGGCGTTGACCTCACCGAGCGAGACGGCGTGGATCCAGATGCATGGTTTCCTCGCGGCGCGGCGTCGGATGAATCCGAAACGGTCGCGCCAACCGTGGCGATTCTTTTTCTGGACGATGATCTGGTAGAGCAGCAGCGGCAGGCAGGCGATCGCCGCGGGAATGTAGGCCAGGTTGAGCAGCCAGGTCATGGGGGCATGATAGCGGGGGCGGGGGTGGGGTTCACGCGGTCGGACGGGCGGAGATCAATCCTTGCGGCCGCAACACTTCTTGTATTTCTTTCCGCTTCCGCAGGGGCAGGGATCGTTGCGGCCGGGGCCGGTCTGTGGGTTCTTGATGGTATCGACCGGCGGGGGCAGGGGAGCGTCATCCTCGCCGGGAAGCCCCTTCACGTAGTTTTCCTTCTGCTCGCGCTTTCGCTCGAAGTGCTGGTCGAATTGGTTTTCGCCTCTTGCCATGCCATTCCTCGTCTTTGTTGACCCAGTGCGCGCCGGTTACGACCGGCTTATTGTAGTTCTTGTGCGCCAGACGGCCGAGCCGCAGTACACGGTCATCAGGTTCGAACCTTTCCGCAGCATTGCTTGTACTTCTTGCCGCTCCCGCAGGGGCAGGGGGTGTTGCGGCCGACCTTCGGCTGCTCGCGGACGATCGTTTCGACCTTCTTTTCGCCCTGGGCCTGCATGGCGGCGTTGCGGTCGGCGTCCGTGGCGGCACCGCCGGTGAAGCCGAGGTTGGCCGTGTCGGCGTGGCGGACGGCGCCGATGTGATAGCGGCTCTGCGTGGCGCTCTCGTCGGCCAGCCGGGCCTTGAAAATGATGGACGTCACTTTTTCCTGGATGCCTTCGATCATCTCCTGGAACATCGCGAACCCTTCGGTCTTGTAGGCGATCTTGGGGTCCTGCTCGGCGAAGCCACGGAGGCCGATGGCCTCCTTGAGCAGGTCGATGGCGTGCATGTGTTCCTTCCAGGACGAATCGTATATCTGGAGCAGGACGTAGCGTTCGAGGGCGGTCAGTTCGCGCCGGAGGAGGTCGCGGGCGAACGTCTTGAGTATGTCGGCCTTGTCTTCCGCAGCATCGAACATATCCTGATCGAAGGTTGGCCCGAAGCGCGTTTTTCCCCAATCCGCGAGATCAAGGCCTTGGGCGACGGCTTGGTCGACCTCGGCGTCCATGCGGTTCTCGCGGATGAATTCGCGGTTGAGGCGAAACAAGTCGTCGGCGACGTCCTTGATCGGGCGATCGCGAAGGTCATCGACCGTCCAGTCGAGTCCGAACTTGAGATTGGCCCATTGGACCAGATCGTCGGCGGCGTAGACGTTGTCGGACTGCTCGCCGAGCACGGTGCGGGCGAGGATCCATTCGACGGGATAGGCCTCCTCTCGTTCACGGTAGGCCTGTTTGACCCGATCGTCCAGGATCTTGGTCAAGTCCTCGTCGGACATGTCCCGGATCTCTTCGAGCGTCAACTCGACGCCAAAGCGTTGTCTGGCCCAGTGGATGAGCGCCCGGCGACCGGTGTCTGGATCGAGGAATCGTTCGATGGGTTCGAGGTCGACGTGGTCGACGGCTTTTTCGGAGGCGCCGACCAGGTAAGCCTGCACTTCGGTCGGAGACATGTTGCGGAGTTGGTTCTGGGTAATGTTGGATGCGAAGCGTGTCTCGGCCCAGCGGGCGAGGCCGCGAATGTCCCACTGGCTCCGATCAGTGGTTTCGTCCATGTACTCGCCGACGGACATGATGATCTGGTTGTAGGCTTCCTCCCGGGCTTCGATCCGGATGAATCGTTCGATGGCAGCGGCGTCGTGCATGTCCAGGCTTTTCGGCGCGATGGTGCAGTCAAGGTTGGCGCGGACCCAGTCGCAGATGCATTGAGCGGCGAAATCGGGATCGAGATACTTGCTTGCAGCGGTGCTGATCGTGTCGTCGAACATGCGCCAGATCAAGTCGACAAGGTACTGCGATTTTCCGGGGCGGACCGCTTCGAGGATGTCCTGCCGCTGGGTATAGAAGACCTGCCGCTGGTGGTCCATAACCTCGTCGTATTCCAGCAGGTTTTTTCGAATGGAGAAGTTCTTCTCTTCGACCTTTTTCTGAGCGCGGGCGATACCCTTGCTGATGGAGCGGGCCTCGATGGCCATGCCCTCTTCGAATCCCATTTTTTCGAGCATTTTCAGCGTCCACTCGCCCATGAACATGAGCATCAGGTCATCCTTGAGCGAGAGGAAGAATCGACTGGAGCCGGGGTCGCCCTGACGACCGGATCGTCCGCGTAGCTGATTGTCGATGCGGCGGGATTCGTGGCGTTCGGTTCCGACGATGTGGAGGCCGCACGGGGTGCTCTGGGGGCAGACCTTTCTTCCGAGCGCGGGAAATCGGGGATCGAGCCTGGGTTTCCAGCAATGGGCGCAGTTGGTTTTGGGGTCGTAGTCGGGGCAGTGGATGCAGCACTTGGTCCCGGTGACGCCTTTTTCACGCCAGGTGAAGTGGCCGTCGTCGGCGCCATCGGGGGGGCCGAGGTCTCCGATGCATTTGGCGTGAACGACGCCGAGTTGCAGCTTGATGTCGGTGCCGCGGCCCGCCATGTTGGTGGCGATGGTGACGTTGCCGCGCTGTTCGGTTTGTTTTCCGATCTTTCGGTTGTGGCATTCGCCGGCCTTCTCGACGATGTCGGCTTCGCGGGCGTGTTGTTTGGCGTTCAACACTTCGTGCTCGATGCCGTAGCGCTTGGTCAGGGCGTTGGAGAGCTTCTCGGAGTTTTCGATGGAGATGGTGCCGACAAGGACGGGGCGCCCACGGGCCAGGTCGCCCATGGCGTCGTCGTAGGCCTCGGCCATGTGCCTGCCCTCGCCCTTGCCGCCGTCGAATTCGGCGAGGGCCTTGTCGATGAGTTCGGTCGAGCGGCCGATGTCGACGAGGATCGGTCGGAGATTCTTGAGGACGGGTTCGAGGAAGAAGGGATCGTTCGGCCGGCCCTTTGAGTGGATATCGTGGATCTCCTCAACGATGGCGTCGTACTTGTCATCGACGGTTTTGTAGATTCGGTCGTTGCCGTCCTGGCGATTGACGGGGCGGTTGGTGGGAACGGCGACGACGTCGAGCTTGTAGATCTTCATGAACTCGTCGGCTTCGGTCATCGCGGTGCCGGTCATTCCGGCGATCTTGCCGTAGAGCTTGAAGAAGTTCTGCAGCGTGATCGTGGCGAGCGTTTGCGTTTCCTCCTTGACGCGGACGCGCTCCTTGGCTTCGACGGCCTGATGCAGACCGTCGGACCACTGGCGGCCGACCATGAGCCGGCCCGTGAACGGGTCGACGATGATGACGTCGCCTTCCTTGACGACGTAGTCCACGTCGCGCTCGTAGACGACGTAGGCGCGGACGGCGTTTTCGATCAGGTGGGGCCATTCCATGTTGGCGCCGACGTAGAGGGAGCCGACGCCGAGTTGTTCCTGGGCGACGGTGATGCCTTCGTGGGTGACGGCGACGCTCTTTCGCTCCTTGGCGACGACGTAATACTGCGTGTGCCCGATGGCCTCGGCTTCGTCCTCGCTGATCCACATGGGATCGGTCTTGAACTTTCGGAGGGCGTCGTTGAACTTCTGGTGTTCGGCGAAGGCCTTTGGCGGATGGTCGCCCCATTGCCGGAGCGTGGCGGCGGTGGTCTTGTTGGCGGCGGTCTGTCGGGCGATGAGGGTCTTGGCCACGGCGTCGGCGGTTCGATAGCGGCTGACGTCGTCGTCGGCGGGACCGCTGATGATCAACGGCGTGCGGGCCTCGTCGATGAGAATGGAGTCCACCTCATCGACGATGGCGAAGTCGAGCGGGCCTTGGACCTGGTCTTCAAGGCGGGTCTTCATGTTGTCGCGGAGGTAGTCGAAGCCGAACTCGTTGTTGGTGCCGTAGGTGATGTCGCAGGCGTACTCGACGCGGCGAATGCCTTCGTGGCCACCGGGGTCGACCTGTGACTGGATGAATCCGACCGTCATCCCGACCAGCTCGAAGATGGAGCGGGCGAAGGTCGCGTCGCGCTGGACGAGGTAGTCGTTGACGGTGATAATGTGGACCTTCTTGTCTTGAAGGGCCGTGAGAAAGGCCGCGAGGTGGCAAACGATGGTCTTGCCCTCGCCGGTCTTCATTTCCGCGATGTTGCCCTCGAAGAGGACCTGTCCGCCGACAAGCTGGCAGTCGAAATGGCGGTGATTCTGCGCCCGGCGCGAGGCCTCTCGCATGACCGCGAAGGCCTCGGGCAAGACTGTCTCGACCCCTTCTCCGTCGGTGAGGCGTCGGCGGAGCGCGGCGGTCCTGTCGCGGAGGTCCTGGCTCAGCTCGACGCGAATCTCCTGCTGACGGGGCTCGCGTTCCTCGTCCGGCAGGTCCGCGGGGAGTTTGGCGACCGCTTCGGCGAAGCGCTGGTCGTAGTCGCCGCGAAGGTCGTCTTCGAGGTCGTTGATGAGGGCGACCTGTCTTGTATATCGCTTGATGAGGCGTTCGTTTCTGGAACCGATGACCTTGCGAACGCCCTTACCGAGGACCGCTAAAGCACCCATGTCTATACCTGCCTGAAGAATCGAGAGAGACCGCACTCCGAGCCGTGCGTCCGACGGCCCGCCGTCGAGAATGCGGTGGGGCTATGGGCCATAGAGGCCGCCGTTGCGATGCGAAATGGAGGTGATGCGATGGAGGATCAGGCAGATGGCGAGGTTCAGTCTGCAAGCGATGCGCCGGAGCCACGCCATCGGCGAGACTGCCAGCGGAAACCGCCGCCCGAGCCAGAGGAGGACTACGATGGTCGCGGCGGACCAGCCGAAGGTCTGGCCGGAGGCGATCAAGACTGTTCCGGGGCGGGCGACCGAGCGTGCGACACCGGCCATGACACGGTCGGCACGCCGGACCGCATAGGAGGCCGACAAGACGCCCGCGAGGCCGAGCAGAGCGGCAATGGCGACGATCGCGCCGGCGCGAGCATTTGGCCGGGTCGGCGGGGGGGCGGTGTCGGTGACGGACGTTAACATGACCAGAGTCTAGTCCAGCTTTGTGGTCCGGTCAAACTTTGTCTGGCGATCGTCGTGGTGCGGCGCTCGTCAAGGCGACGGCCGGAGATTACAACAGGCCTGTTCTGAACATCGACATGTGGCGGGGTGCGATTGAAATGAGCGGGCGCGTGTTTGACGGGAAGGTGGTACTGATTACCGGGGCGTCGAGCGGGATCGGGCGAGCGCTGGCGGACTGCTTTGGCCGGGCGGGGGGGCGCCTCGTCTTGGTGGCCCGGCGGGAGGAGCGGCTGCGTGCGGCCGCGGCGGAATTGGAGGCGTCCGGGGCGGTGGGGCCGGTCGAGGTGATCGTAGCAGACCTAACGGAGACCGGCGCGTGCGAGCGGGTTGCATCGGAGGCGGCAAAACGGGCAGGACAGGTCGACGTGCTGGTCAACAACGCGGGCGTCGGGGCCTATGGGCCGTTTGCCGGGCAGGACGCCGATGAGATGGACGGCATGATGCGGCTCAACATGGCCTCTCTGACGCGGCTCAGCCGGCTGCTCGTGCCCGCGATGGTCGACCGCCGCTGCGGTTGGGTGCTGAACGTCGCCAGCATGGCCGCGTATCAGCCGATGCCGTACATGACGGTTTATGCGGCGACGAAGGCCTTTGTCTTACAGTTTTCGTGGTCGTTGCGGGAGGAGGTCCGCCGCAGGGGCGTGGTGGTGACGTGCCTGTGCCCGGGTCTGACACGGACGGAGTTCTTCGATAGCGGGGAATACGGCTCGCTTCGCGCGAACATCGACCGGGCGTCGGTGGATCCGGCGCGGGTGGCAGAGGCGGCGTACCGAGCGCTGGTCCGGGGGAGGCCCGTGTGTATTCCCGGGCGTGCGAACGGGCTGAGCATTTCTGTTCAGCGGTTTCTGCCGACGACGTGGGTGGGGCGGATGACGGGGAAGATGCTGCGGCCGCGGCCGTAAAGAGGGCGTCCTGCCTTGCCGAAGCCGAAAGCGTCAACGCTTGCGTTTTTTGGCGATCCACTTTCGCAGCATGGGCAGGTGGCGCGTGTTGATGACGTCCTTGCAGCGGAGCCAGCCGCGACGCGCGGTGGCGATTCCGAAGGCCATCTGGTCGAGCTGGAGAGCGGCGTGGGCGTCGGTGTCGATCGCGATCTTGACGCCGGCGTCTCGGGCCATCCGCAGGTGGCGATCACAAAGATCGAGTCGCTGCCATGAGGCGTTCAATTCGAGCGCCGTGTGGGTCTCGGCGGCCCTGACGACGACGGCCTCCATGTCGACGTCCATCGGCTCGCGGCGGTTGATCAGTCGGGCCGTCGGGTGGCCCATGATGGTGACGTGGGGGTTGTCCATGGCGGCGAGCAGGCGGCCGGTGATCTTCTTCCTGTCCTGGCGGATCCCCGAATGGATGCTGGCGACGACGATGTCGCAGGCGGCGAGGATCGGATCGGGATAATCGAGGCTTCCATCTGAAAGGATGTCGCACTCGCACCCGACGAGGAGGGTGATCATCTCCGCCTTGTTGTTGAGCTTTCGGATTCTCTCGATCTGCCGCCACATCCGATCGATGGAAAGACCGTTGGCGATCGTGCTGGATTTGGAGTGGTCGGTGATGGCCATGTACTCGTAGCCGAGGGCGTGGGCGGCGCGGGCCATCGTCTCGGCGCTCATGGTTCCGTCACTGGCGGTCGTGTGCATGTGCAGGTCGCCGCGGATGTCCTTGCGATCGATCAGCGCCCCGACGGCGTTGGGCTCGAGTTCGCCGCGATCCTCGCGGACTTCGGGAGGGACATAAGGAGTGCCAAGCTTGCGGTAAACAGAAGCCTCTGTCTTTCCGGCGATCTGCCGGTCGCCATCGAACAGGCCCCACTCGTTGAGCTTCCACTTCTTTCGGACGGCGATCTCGCGGAGGCGAACGTTGTGTTGCTTGCTGCCGGTGAAGTATTGAAGGCCGGCGCCGAATGATTCGGCCGGGATGACACGCAGGTCGGCCTGAATCTCGATGCTGTCCTGTCGGGGAACGAGGACCGAGCCTTTGGTCCTGCCCGCGGCGAGGACGCGGATAACCTGTGGCAGTGTCGTGAACGCCTTGACGACGGCACCGCCGTTCTTCGCCACGCACAAGAGGTCGAGGTCGCCGACCGTCTCGCAGCCGCGACGGAGGCTGCCGGCGATCTCAACGCGCTGGACACCCTCGATCTTGCGGAGTTGTGAGGCGAGCTGATCGGCGACGGGCCAGGCGAGGCCGATGGGCGTCCGGCCGGAGGCCTTTTCCGCGAACTCGATGCCCGATTGGATCTGCTCGACGCTCTTGGCACCCATGCCCTTCAGTCGGGCGGCCTTTCCGGAGGCGATGGCCTTCTTCAGGTCGGCGAGATTCTCGACACCGAGCTCCTTCCAGACGAGGGCGACCTTCTTGGGACCCATGCCGGGGATGTCGAGCAAGTCCGGAAGGCCGGCGGGCATGGAGGCCAGCAATTCGCGGTGAAGCTTGATGTCGCCGTCGGCGAGGAATTGCCCAACCTTCTCGACGGTGCTCTTGCCGACGCCGGGCAATCCGGCCAGCTCTCCGGAGGCGGCCACGGTTTCGATGTCTGTCGTCAAGTTTCTGATGATGCGGGCGACCCGGCGGTATGCGTTGACGCGAAACGGGCCTTCACCCTTGATCTCCAGCAGGTCGGCAATGGTCTTAAAGATCGCCGCCAATTCCTTGTTCTTCATGGCGGCCACTATATCGGTGCCGAGAGCACAGGAGAAGCTGACTTGTGCCCGAATCGCCGCCGAGCTTCATCCATGATACAATGCCCGGTATGTGGGCGACGGTGTCCAAGTTCTCCGGAGAAACTGAGGTGTCTGTGTGACGGTGCCAAGCGTTTCATTCGTATCACTCGGCTGTGCCAAGAACCTCGTCGATTCCGAGAAGATGCTCGGGCTGCTGGCCGAGGCGGGCTGCGCGATCGTGGGGGACGGGGGGACGGCCGAGGTGGCGGTGGTCAATACCTGCGGCTTTCTGGGGGTGTCGCGCGACGAGGCGCTCGAGGTGCTGGGCGAACTGGCGGAGCAGAAGCGCCGCGGGGACGTCCAACGCATCGTTGTGGCCGGGTGCCTCGTGCAGCGAGACGGCCAGCGTCTGATCGAGGACGTGCCGGAGATTGACGCCCTGGTCGGGGTGAACAACCGGGCCGACATCGTGCGGGCCGTTACCGAAACGTCAAAAAGTCAAAAAGTCAAAAAGTCAAAACGCCGAGACACCGCCGGCGAGCGAACGGTCTTTCTGGGAGAGTATCATCCGGCCTCATGGGTCGATGCGAATCGATCCGATCGGGCGCGGCTGCGGCTGACGCCGAAGCACTACGCGTACCTGCGGATCAGCGAAGGGTGCGATCAGAAGTGTACATTCTGCACGATTCCGTCGATTCGCGGGCCGATGCACTCCAAGACCGTCGACGAGATCGTGGCGGAGGCCCGGGAGATGATCGCCGACGGCGTCGTCGAGTTGATCCTGATCGGGCAGGACACGACCAGTTTCGGGCATGACATCGGATACGCGGCGGGCCTGGCGGGGCTGCTGCGGGCGTTGAATCGCCTGGACGACCTCTCGTGGATCCGGCTGATGTACGTCTATCCGTCGGTGTTGAGCGACGAGATTCTCGACGCGGTGGCCGAGTGCGACAAGGTCCTGTCCTACATTGACATTCCCCTGCAACACATCGACGACGGGGTGCTCAAGGCGATGTATCGGCGGGTCACGCGGCAGGAGACGGAGGCTCTTCTGCAGCGTGTCCGCGACCGAATCCCCGGCGTGGTTGTGCGGACGACGTTTATCGCAGGGTTTCCGGGTGAGAGCGAGGCGGCGTTCGAGACGCTACGGGCCTTCGTTCGGGATTTCGGGTTCGATGCGATGGGCGTGTTTCCGTACTCCAGCGAACCCGGCACGCCAGCCGATCGTATGAAAGATCGCATCCCGACAGAGGTCATCGAATCTCGCATGGAAGCCCTGATGGAAACGCAGCAGGCGGTTGCCTTCGCCAAGGCACGCGGGCGCGTCGGTCAGACCCTCAACGTACTGATCGACGATTTCGGGCGCGAGGGAGTCTGTCCGGCCCGGCACGCGGGCCAGGCGCCGGAGGTCGACAGTCTGGTCTATGTGGACGGGCTGGAATGCGACCCGGGCGGATTTGCAACGGTGCGGTGCGTCGCGGCTCAGGAATATGATCTGATCGCCCGGCCGGTCGGATCGTCGCTTCCGATTCTGCGCGACTGACAGGGGTCGAGGCGGCGACTTCGCGTGGCGTGGCTCGACGGAGTGAGTGTTTGATGTCGTTGGCCGTCTGTTGCCCGTGCGGGAACCCGCTGGAGTGCGAGCATCTCGAACTCATCGTGACGATGGTGTGCCCCGCGTGCGACCTGGAACTGACGCTTGAGTTTGAGCTGGCGCACCACCAGCGGCGTCGGGCGGTGTTGACCGTCATGGAGGGACCGCACTGGATCGGGGAGCGGTTCTTGGTTCCGGTGGATCAGCCGTTGACGGTCGGGGCGGCTCTGGGCAACTGGCTGTCGCTGGACGACGCCGGGGTGTCCGATGTTCACTGCGAGGTAAAACTGACCCCACAGGGCAACGTGGTCGTGGTGGACCGCGACAGCGCAGGCGGGACGTGGATCGGCTCGCAGCGGATTCGTCGCGGCCGCCTATCGGATCGGGAGTCGTTCAAGGTCGGGGCGTTTCGCTTGCGCCTCGACTTCGAGCGGAGCGACGGCACACCGGCGGCGGTCGATTCACCAGCGGTCGATATCGGCGGCCGTGTCTTGCCCAGCATGGCGCAGGTGGGCGGTGATGCGACGGCCGGCATGTGGCTGGTGCGGAATCGATATGTTGTTTCGCGATGGCTGTTGACGGTGTTCGCGTGGCTGACGGGGGTGTACCATGCCTGTCATCTGAGCCTGCATTCGGGATGGCAGTGGTACGGGTCGGCGATTGCGGGACTGGTGATTCTGGTCGTGCTGTCAGAAGCCGGGCGGCGGATCGCCTTGGTTCGGCCGTACATGTGCCCGGCGGCGTTGGTTCTGTTGCTGTTCCTGGTCGTGCTGGATGGCCTGTGGGGCTTGCCGGTGGCGGCGGCGGGCGAGCTGGTGCTGATGGCGTCGTTGGCTCTGCTGTCCTGTGTTCGGGCAACGACCGGGCGGGCGATCGCCGCGATGCTATGCGGCGTGGCCGCGACGACGACGATCGCGACCCTCGCAATCGTCCGAGCGATCGAGGCGATATCGCAGTACTCGGGATCGTTCGACTTTCATTGACCCGTGCAGGCCGACGCGCGAATCATCGGAGGGGAGGCCGTTCCCGCCCCGTGTGCGGCATGTGTTCAGCATCCTCCGGCGAGCAGACACGTCACGAACCCCGGCACGTCTTCGAGGCCGACGGAGCCGTTGGGCGCGGTCTGGACGTCCCCGGCGCAAACTTGCTGCGGGGTGCCGTTCTGGTTGATGAGCAGCGACACGAACAGACTGATGTCGCTTCCGTCGACCGTGCCATCATTGTTCACGTCAGCGGCGGTGCAGGTGACCGGCGCGGGTGCCGTGGTGAAGAGGCCTTCGGTGCCATCGGAGAAGACGAGTCTGACCGCCACATCGCCGGCGTCGTTGAGGGCGATGCGGTGACCGTCGCCCGTCCCCGTCGCGGGCCGATCACCGACGAAGGAGAAGCTGGGTATGACGACATCGGTGATGAGGCGGACATCGGTGCCGTCGCCGAAGATATCCAGAGGGGTAAAGGTGGCGGCGATCGGGTCGAGGGCGCCGGTCGTCGACTGGCGACAGAAGACTTTGCCGGAGGAAGTCGTGGAGAAAAAGGCGACCTCGCCCGTGGCGTCGATCGCCAGGGCGAAGAAGTCGACAAATGCCTGGCCGGGTACGCCGGGCACGAGATTGCCCGCCCCCGCCACCAGATCGAGGAAGCCGGGGCGATTGGACCAGACCCCCCGGTTGAGGTTGGCCAGGTTGACCGTCGCGAGGAAGGCGGTCGTCCCGGAATCACTCACGATGGGGTTGTCGAACTGCGAGCCGAAATCGAAGAACACGCCGGGCATGCCCGGCGCGGGGGCGCCGGTGATGGCGATCGGCTGAATGACGCCGAATAGGCCCTCCGACCAGATACCCGCATCAAATCCTCCACCCGTAGCAAGACCCGCCTCAAATGCGATGCGATCGGAGCCGTTGATGCCCTGGTTGAGGCTGAAGTTTGCGAACTGCGTGGCGCTGCCCGGGGCGAGGTCACCGCTCATGGCGACGGGGGTGAGCGATCCGGACCGATTGGTCCAGACCCCCTCGAACTGCGGGAACGGCGTGGAGGTTTGCATCCGGAACGTGACGGCGCCGTTGTCGCTCAGCGCCGGTGCGCCGACGTTGACAAAGGTGCGCGGTGGAACCAGGCCCGGCACCGGGTCACCCATTCGCACAATCTCCTGCAGGGCTCCCGACTGATCGATATAGAGGCCCACCAAGGTGATCGGCACCATGTTGATGATGAGCCGTGTGGCCACGTGACCGGCGGCGTTGATCACGGGCAGCCCGACCCACATCCTCGGTAGGGGATCTCCGGGAAAGTTTGGGTTTGCGAAAAACAGGCCACCTCCGCCGGGAACGGGCGTCGTGTTCTCTCGAATCAGCAGGCTGAGAGTCCCGGGGCCTTCGGTCCACAGACCGTCGTTGTTGTCGTTGGTGACGCCGGGGCCGGTGATGACGGCCATGAAGGCGGCCTTGCCCGAGTCGCTCAGCAGCGGCTGGCGGAAGAAGCTGGCAAAGGTGACGCCGGGGGCCGTGTCCGGGGCAGGGTCGCCGGTTCGGGCCAGCAGGGTGAGTTGTCCACCGCGTTCAACCCAGATGCCGGTGTCGTTAACACCGGGCACAATGCCAGGCCCGGCGAGTGTGGCGAGGAAGATTGACTGGCCGGCGCCGTTGAGGGTCGGTGTGCCGTCCTCGAATGCGCCGAGATCGGCCGTCGTGAACTGGGAAAAGGTGACGCCCACGCCAAGCCCCGGGCCGAACGGTCCGTCGGTGCCGGTGAGGGCGACGGGGCGGAGGGTCGGGGTTTGTGCGTGGGTGGTGGCGACGGCCAGGACGGCGAGCGCCAACAGCGCCACGGCGGCGGTTCGTGGTTGAAAGACGGGCGTATGGTTCATGGTACTCTCCGTGTTCTCCTCTATTCTCCGGTCGTCGACTTCCCGTGGGGTGGGCACTGTCCACCACTCGTTCGGTCACGGCGTCAACCGCTTGTGTGGGCACTGTCCACCCTGCCCGGCTCTCTGCACGGCGAAGGCCGCGCGGGCTGAAGCCCGCGGCTCTTCTCGCGCTCAGCATCCTCCTGCAAGTAGACACATTACGAAATTCAATACGTCTTCAAGACCAACGGCGCCGTTCGGCGCCGTTTGCAGGTCACCCGCACAAATCTGTTGCGCCGTGCCGTTCTGATGGATCAAGACGTCGACGAACAGCGCGACGTCCGCGCCGTTGACCAGTCCGTCGTTGTCGACATCGCCGCGCGTGCAGGAGGGCGCCCCGGCCAGATCCGCCCTCCACGCCGTGGCTTGCTGCTGCGGATTGACCCCCGACCCCACAATCACCAGTCCATTGTCGGATATGTCCCCTGCGTCCGAGAGTGACCAGCCCGTCAAGTTCAGGCCGAAATCCGCGACCAAGGCATCCTGGACTCGGCGCATGCCGTTGGTCGCGTCCCAAATGAACGCCTCGATGCCGCCTGTGCCGCGGTTCTGACCGACGATGGTGGACCCGTCGGCCGTCGCACCCTCGGGAACCACCAGCGACGGCGTCCCCGGCAGGCTTCCCAACCCCACCATGCCGGTCGCCGCCGTCCACCGGAAGAGCTCGACACCTGCAGGACCGGTCGCTTGGCCGGCCACGACAGCCCCGTCCGCTGACACGACGAAGCCGCGGCTGTCAAATATCCCACCGGGCAGGTCGCCGAGGCCCACCATGCCGGTCGCCGCCGTCCACCGGAAGGCTTCCAGACCGCTGGCTCCGTCGCTCAGCCCGACGACCACCGAGCCGTCGCCCGAGACGCCGGTGGCGCTGCTGAAAAAGGTCCCACCCGGCAGATCGCCGAGGCTGACCATGCCGCCGGCCGCGGTCCACCGAAAGGCGACCGTGCCCTGCGTCATCGCACCGCTGCCCACCACAACCGAGCCGTCATCCGACACCGCGATCGCCCGACTCTGGAACGAACCACCGGGGAAGTCGCCCAGGCCGACCATGCCGCCGGCCGCCGTCCACCGCCAGCCCTCGTTGTCGAATCCGAGGGCGTTGGAGCCGACGCCCACCACGACCGAGCCGTCCAGTGAGGCGCCAAAGGCCTGGCCGTCGGCGATGCCGCCGGGCAGGTCGCCGAGGCCCACCATGCCGGTCGCGGCCGTCCAGCGCCACGCCTCGTTGAGCGCGCTGTTATTGACGAAAGACCAACCGACGGCGGTCGTGCCGTCGGCCGATACACCGAGCGCTCCACTACCGATGGGCGGTCCGCTGGACAGATTGCCCAGGTCGGTGAAGGACTGGGCCCACGCGGCGGTGGTGCCTGCCAGAAGGAAGGCTGCGGCCAGGTTCGTCAGGGTTCCTGCGATTGATCGTTTGGACATTGTGTTACTCCTTTCCGTCTGATGGTCCACCAAACGCTCATGAGAACGCTTGCGCATTCAGTAGGGTCCGCTGTGCGGACCGCTGCGTCACATCGGAGCTTTCCTACGCCGTGTGGTCCATACAGCGGACCCTACGGGGCTATGGGTGCAACAGCTCAGCGACGATGCATACAATATCTCCGGCATTGACGAGGCAGTCGCCGTTGCAGTCGCGCAGCGGCCGGCCGTCACAGGCGACGGGCAGGCCGATCGGTGTGTTGGGGCACACGTCGCAGGCGTCAATCACACCATCGCCGTCGGTATCCGGCTCGCACTCGTCGGGCACGCCGTTGCTGTTGCAGTCCTGGCTGGTGCCGTTGGCGATGTCGGTCGCATCGGGGATGCCGTTGGCGTTGCAATCCGCGAACTCGCATTCGTCCGGAATACCGTTGCCATTCGCGTCCATCGATGTCCCGCTTGCGATATCGCACTCGTCGGGGATGCCGTTGGCGTTGCAGTCCTGACTGAGGCCGCCCGCGATATCGCACTCGTCGGGCACGCCGTTGGCGTTGCAGTCCTGGCTGGTGCCGTTGGCGATGTCGATCGCGTCGGGGATGCCGTTGGCGTTGCAGTCCGGTACGGCCGTGCGGTTCAGCAGGACAAAGACGGAGTTTCTGAGGAAGTTTGCTATGGCCACGTCGCGGTCTCCGTCGACGTCCAGATCGCCGATCGCTACGCCCATGGGTTGACTCGGCGGAGCGCCCACCGGGAAGCTTATGGCGGCGGCGAAGGTCCCGTTGCCGTTGTTCAACAGAATCCACACGGCGGCGTCGAAGGCGCCACGGCTTGTCACGGCCAGGTCGGCGTCCCCGTCGTTGTCCAGATCGCCGATCGCCACGTCGAACGGACTGATTGCCACAAAAAAGTTCGCGGCGGCGGCGAAGGTCCCGTTGCCGTCGTTCAGCAGAATCGAGGCGTCGTTGCCGTTCGCGTTCACCACGGCCAGATCGGTGTCCCCGTCGCCATCCAGATCGCTCATCGCCACGTCGCCGGGGTTGATTCCCGCCGGGAGGTTCACGACCGGAGCGAAGGTCCCGTTGCCATTATTCAGCAGGATCGCAACGTTGTTGCTGTTGAAGTTGGGGATGGCGAGGTCGGCGTCTCCATCGCCGTCCAGATCGCCGATCGCCACGCTGTTTGGATCAATCCCTCCCACGGGGAAGGTCACGGCGGCGGCGAGGGTCCCATTGCCGTTGTTCAACAGGATCGCGGCGTTGTTGATGCCGCCACCCCGGTTCGCCACGGCCACGTCGAGGTCTCCGTCGCCATCCAGATCACCGATTGCCATACCGGACGGCACACTGCTGACGGGGAAGTTCATGGGGGCGGCGAAGGTCCCGTTGCCGTTGTTCAGCAGGATCGAGATGTCGTGGCTGCCGAGATTCCCTACGGCCAGGTCACTGTCCCCGTCGCCGTCCATGTCGCCGATCGCAATACGCTGCGGAAGGATGCCCGCCGGGAAGCTGATGCCGGCGGAAAAAGCACCGCCACCGAGATTAAACAGGATCGAGACGTTGTTGCCTCCTCGGTTCGACACGGCCAGATCGCCGTCTCCGTCTCCGTCGAGATCGCCGATCGCCACGTCCGCCGGGCTGGCGCCGGCGGCAAACTCTACGGAGGGGTCGAAGAGCTGCGCATGGGCCGCGGGGACCGCCGCGAGCAGGATCAATCCGGCGAGGCCCATCGCCGCCAGGCACAGCCGGCCGGCCATGTCTCTGCCTGTCATTCGGACACAGTGCTCGTTCTGCCGATTCATCGCTTGAAGTCCTTTCGAGAAAGTCTTGTAGGGTGGGCACTGTCCACCCTACTCGGCTTCCGGCGCCGACACGGGCGGACAAGCTGCCAGTGCGACGTCGCCTTGAGATTGCTCGCCTGGCGCTGTGTCGATGGCGCCCGACTTGTGAGCGGCTGCGAGGCGCCGGGCCTCGGCCGTGTGCTTGTCCGCAAGTTCGGGGTTCCGCTTGGCTCGGCGGTAGAGTTGGGACAGGCACTGATGGGGGAATGGCTGGTCGGGAGCCTGCTCGGCCGCGACATTGAAGGCCCGGATGGCCCAGTCGATCTGGCCGCTCTCGGCCAATGCCATGCCGAGATGAATGTGGGTCTGGGGTCGATAGTGCTGGAGCGCGATCGACTTCATGTGTTCGTGGACTGCCTCTTCCGGACGCTTCTGCTGTCGATAGGCGACGCCGAGGCCGTCGTGGGCCTCGGCGCAGTCCGGATCGATCTCCAAGGCCTTCTCAAACGTCTTCTCGGCATTCTTCCATCGCTGGCGGAAGAGGTAGACGGCGCCGATCTGGGTCTGCAACTCAACCCATCCCGGGTTCGCCTGCTCGGCACGGGTCAGGTGTTTCAGCGCCTCGTCGCCGTTCCCCCGACGAAACTCGATGACACCCATATAGAAACTCGCCATGGGGGCGTCATCCTCTCCCGTGAGCAGCTCCTTGACGGCCGCTTCCGCTTGGTCGAGCTGTCCGAGGGCGATGCGAGCGCCGGCGATCGCGATCTTCGCTCCCTTGTCGTCGGGCTTTCGGCGCAGCACGTCTTCATATTGCTCGATGGCCTGTTGGGGGCGGTTGGTCGTCGTGTAGATCTGTCCAAGGTTTCGGGCGCGGTCGATGAAGACGCCTTCGGGAGTGGTGTTTTCGAGGTATCCCAGATCGGCCAACCGCTCGAGCATCTTCTGGGCCGTCCACGGATCCTCTTCGGTGTTTTCGTCTGGCGCCGTGTCGCCTTCACCGTCATAGGTGTCGATCTCGTCGGTCGTCGGACGGAGGGTTTCGTAGACCTGGTGCAGGGGCTTGCCGTCCATATCGCGGGCGGCCGGCAGACCGAAGAGAGACAGGACGGTTGGGGTGATGTCGAGGAGGGAAGCGCCGTAGACCCGCTGGTCTTTCTTGATGTTCGGTCCCTTGATGGCCAACACGCCGTAGGGCCGGTGCCAGGCAACGGGCTGGCCGCCTTCGATCTTGCTCGATCCTTCCGGGCGGAGGTGGTCGGAGTGGAAGCCGTGGTCACTGAGGAGGATGACGGTGGTGTCTTCACCGGCGAGTTCCATGAGCCGCCCCAGCATCATGTCGTGGAAGCGGTAGCAGCCCGTCATGACGTCTTTGTATCGCTCGAATTCCTCGTCGGACAAGTGCTGTGTCTTGGGTGGATGGTACTCCATGAAGCCGTGCCCCATGCGGTCGACGGCGTCGTAGTAGACGCCGAGGAAATCCCACTCCTGGGTTTCCATGAGCCAGGTCGCGGCGGCGTGGGTGGTGGCACACTCGGCGAGGAGGACCCGGAGCTCGTGAACCTTCGGATCGTTCAGAGCGTCGAACTCTCCGATCTTGGGGATAAACGGGCCGATCTGCATGGGCGTGGTGGCGGCGGGGTGAATGCGCAACTTGCAGAGCGAATCAAGCAGGTCGGTGGGGTGGACGGAGCCGTTGATCTTGGGCCACGGTTCGTTGGGGGCGTTCGTCGCGTGGGTGAAGCGATCGGTGACGACGAATCCGTTGATCTTTTCGGCGGGATGACTCGCGAACCAGTTGACGACGCCGGCCTTGAGACCCCTCTCGGACAAGATGTTCCAGACGGCCTTGCATCTTCGCGAGGTGCTGGTGACGGGTCGGAGGTTTCCGGTCGTGCCGTCGGGTTCCGCGAATCCGAGGATTTGATGCTTGTCGCCCCACTTGCCGGTGGCGATGGAGGTCCAGAGGATGGGCGAGAGCATGGGCGTGAGGCTGGCGACGTTGCCCATGACGCCTTCGTTGATGAGGCGCTCCAAGTGGGGCATGTGGCCCTTCTCGATGAGCGGATCGATCATCTTCCAGTCGGCGGCGTCCCAACCGATGAGCAAGACGCGTTTTGCGAGGCGTTCCGACATTGGGGCGTTTCCGATGGCTTCGATCCGGCGCTATCGTCCATGCGCACACAGAGCGGGGCGTTGGCGACCCGCGGAAGAAACACTCATGGATTCCGCGGGCAGCCCCCGCCGCACAGGAGGACACGATCTCGACGCGCACTATCGCGGGTGCACAGACTTGGTAGTGTTCGGTCCGAGGGCCGCTCTCTGACGGTCGTGGTTCGGATCGGGCGCTGCCCTGAGCACGCCGCTCGCTCAACGTCGCGGTTTCAGTTGGCTCGGCAGCGGCGTTTTCGACCCCCGGCCAAGGCCGCCGCACCAAGAGCGAGCATGGCCAGGCTGCCCGGCTCGGGGGCACCAGCCGGAACGGGGACGCCGACCGTGCTCTCGTAGCCCCAAGCGAAGGCGTCGAGAAGGGCACCAGTCCGGACGACACCGATCCAGCCGTAGTGAAAGCCCGCTCCGCCGGCGAGATTGCCGATTCGCACGCTCAGGTAGGCCGGTACGCCCTCGGGGATGAGCGAAGCGCCAGAGTTCACGTCGCGGACATTGGCCTGGAAGGAGCTGTAATAGTTGAACTCCCACACTCCGGTCGAGTCCGGAACCGTCTGGCCTGCTGACAGCCCGAGCGCAAGCCCATGGAAGCCGGTATCGCTCTGAATGCCTGCCTGAGCCAGGCCGATGACCCTGGCGGGGATGTTGTAATACCCGGGGAGCTCCGCTGTGACGCGGAAAGACCGCGGACCGGGCAGCGGGCCATAGTAGCTGGGATAGTTCGTGTTGCCCTGCTCAGCCGCCGGCAATTGGATGTAGAGTGCGTCTGCGAAGGTGTTGCCGCCCCAGGCAAAGTGGGCCGGGTCGCCGACGGGGGCATTGTCGAATCGAACCGGCGCCGCGTAGGCGTGTGTTCCGGCCGCGACGACCGAGGCGGCGGCCAAGGCCTGGACGGCGCGTTTGGATCGCCTGTGGATCCGCCGCCTGCGCTCGCTCTTCCTTCGTTCCCGTTGTCTTGTGCTCATTTCGCGCCTCCTTACATAAAAGCTGCCAAAGTTGCTTCTCGGGGATCAGGCCACGAGGTCGGCGTGCGACTTGATACGTCGACACACCGTTCTGATTCCCACCATCCGAAGGGCTATCGTACTCGATGTGGGCCGATATGTCAAGCGAGAATCTTCCGCTCAGCGGAATATTTTTGGCCGCTGAACCGTCTCGCACGTCTGGACACGGGGGGCGTCTGGCCTTATAGTGGGGGGATGAGCCGAATCGAACGTGAGAGGGCCGGTCCGACGACGGCCGGCGAGCAGCAGATCGAACTCGAGGCGAGGATTGGCCGGGTCGGCCGGGGGCTGCAACGGTCGCTCAGCGAGCTGCTGGCGGCCGTCCCCGGAGTGCCGAAGCGACCGGTGCAGCTATCCAAGGCACTCGGGGTCAATCAAGACTTGGCGGGCAAGGCACTCCTCGCAGCGAGCACGGCCGATCCGCTGGCGGCCACTCACCTGATGCCTGGACCGGAGGCCCTGCGTATGCTGGCAAAGGCCGCGCGGCGAAAGCGGGTCGATTCACGGCTCGTCGGTGGGGTGGAGGAGGCCGTTCAGCAATTCGATGACCTGCTGCGGGGCGTTGTGGGGGGGCGGTCGGAACTCGACGCGATCATCAGCGCGTGGCTTCCAGGGACACGGGAGAAGTTCGAACTGTCGAACAAGCGGGCGATGTTTCGCGGCGTCTCCAATCTCAAGGGGGTGGTGGCCGATTTCGGAGTCCAAGCCGGGATTCTCGCCCCTTCGGGAAAAGGGGACGACTGCTGCAGTGTCATTGTGTTGTCCGGGCTGGTGGGACTGAGGCGATTGCGTCCGGGCTCCACGATCTGTCTGTCGTCGGGAGCGGTCGGCCCGGGTGCACAAGAGGTCTCGCGCTTTACGCTCGATGGGCAGCCGGTCGACCTGCGGCGGGGGGAAACCCTGCTGGAGCAGTTCAGTACATCGCCGCTTCCCGCCTTCGATATTCGTGAGAACGATGGCTACGTTCAGCATTTGCTGCGGGACGGACTCGTCGGGCTGGAAGCGCGCGTCGATGTTTTTCTCGGTGAGCTGATGACGGGCATTCGGAACCGGTACCAGCTTCCCGGAAGCAACAGGAGGATCGGTGGATCGGCGGACGTCGAGCTGCCGCTCAAGATCCTCGTCTTCGACATGCTGATCCACGACGCGGTCTGGCCGGACCAGACGCCTGAACTGCTGCTCTTCGATACCATCCTGCGCGGCCATGCCGATGCCAACGATCCCGCCCGGCAAAGCGACCGACTCGATCTCCGCGAGACCATCGAACCACTCGATCACGGAATCCGCGGGTGCCGAATTGCCGAAGTCCCGCGTTATACGGAGCTGCTCTGCTACGCCTGCGACTGCGTCGGATGGCAGCCGGAGGCGTTCCGCTGCTATCGCTGTCGCATCCAGTATCCGTTCTACGGCATGCAGGTTCATATGACGTTTGATGCGCCCTCGCCACCGGCGGACGCGACCGCGAGATCGTCGGGGGCGGAGGACGCGTCTTGACGATTGTCGACGTATGCTCATGGCAGGACGCAACCGCTGCTCGGACCGGGCGAGCGCGTTTTCACGCACGCTCGGAGGGCTGGTCGGTGAGGTGCCTGGCGAGTCGGCGGGCGGAGGCGCGGTCGTGGAGGTCGCCGTTGAGTTGGGCGTCGTACAGCTTGTAGAGCACCTGCTTGAATCGGGGTCCCGGAGGTAGGCCGAGTCGGATGAGATCGTCGCCCGTGATGAACGGCGGCGGGGCGATCTGGTCGGTGGGGATCCTGCGGATTCGGGCGAGGATGCGTCGGTGGGGGGTCGGCGGTTTGCCCTCCGCGCGGAGCATCGCGGCGTTCAGGTCGAGCAACTGGCGGAATGAGGGCTGGGCCATCAGCCGCTTGAGGTCGGCTGTGGAGAGCGTGTCCGATTCGGCGAGGGCGTCTTGGTGGGCGATGAGCCAGGCGGACGTCTTGGTCGTCCGATTGCTGCAAGCCAGAGAACGGCAGACGGTCTGGACTCGGCGGGCAGGCAGGCGATGGAGCAGCGCGGCCAGCGACAACTCGAAGCCGGCGCGGGCGGGCAAGGCGGTGAGCAGGGCACGGATCGGCTCGACGGCGGGCAGCAACTCTTGGGCGCCGGGCCAGAGGTGCTGGAGCAGGCCGGCGGCGTGCAGATTGCTGAACGCGTCGGCGCGGTGCGGATGGGTCAACATCATCTGAAGTTCCATCTGAATCCGCTCGGAGCTGATCCGCGCGACGCTGGGGGCGCAGCGGCGCATGGCTTGCCATGTGGCCGGCTCGATCTTGAATCCGAAGCGGGCAGCGAATCGGATGGCGCGGAGCATCCGCAGGTGGTCTTCGGCGAAACGCCGGTCGGGCCGGCCAATGGCGCGGATGAGACCGGCCTTCAGGTCGGCCTCACCCCCGACAAAGTCGATCAGGCGGCGAGCGAGGGGGTCGTAGAACATGCCGTTGATCGTGAAGTCTCGTCGGACGGCGTCCTCACGCGCGCTGGTAAAGCGAACATGATCCGGTCGACGACCGTCTTGGTAGTCCTCATCGACGCGGAAGGTGGCGACCTCGATCCAGTGTTGGCGTACGCCGATGAGGACGACGCCGAACTGCATGCCGACCTTCCGGGTGCGGCGGAACATCGCCACGATTTGATCCGGGTGGGCATTGGTGGCGACGTCATAGTCCTTGGGTCGCCTGTTCATCTTCATGTCGCGCACACAGCCGCCGGCGAGGAGGGCCTCGTGGCCTGCGTCGCGGAGCCGTCGCAAGACGCGGAGGGCTGCCTGTCTCAGGGTCAGCGGCGTGGTACGCGAGGGTCGACCGGTCATGACGGCTCATCGGCGGGGGGGCAATTGCGAAACATGGAGATGGCAACAGAACCCCAGCTTCGACGCTCTGTCAACCTCCACTCACCCGGCAGGCGGGGCGGCGATTCGCGGTGGGTTTCGTGACGCCAGATCAGGAGGGCGTCGGGGTCGATGGGTACGTCGGCGGCGAGGTGGTGCAGGGTCCTGCCCATCACAGTATCCGGCCCGATGGCGTCATTCAGGCGATAGGGGGGGTCGAGGAAGATCAGGCTATAGCGTCCGTCGGGTGGGCGTGCGATCGGAGCGGATTCGGCGGGGCCGGCGATGACTCGACAGGGGTAGCCGATTCCGAGGGTGCTGAGGTTCTTGCGCAGGGCGATGAGGGCTTGTCTGTCACCGTCGATGAACGTGCAAAAGGCGGCTCCGCGGGAGAGACATTCGATTCCCAGGCTCCCTCCGCCACAAAAGATGTCGAGCACATTGAGCGGCGGCAGGAACCCGGGCTGAGCGAGGGTCGAGCCGAGCCAGTCGAAAAGGGCGACCTTGACGCGGTCGAGGATGGGGCGTGTGCCAGCGCCCGGCGGCGTGGTCAGAGTCCGCCCCCGAAATGTGCCCGCGACAACGCGCATGATCGCAGTATAGCCGGTGGGGCATGGGACGCGGCGCGGGATGCTTTGACGGGCTCGCGGCGGGCTGGATAGAATTGCGGAGGGGGCGGGGGGCGTCGAGGCACGACGAGTTGCGACGAGACGGAACCGTGTCGAGGTTGGCACTTGGTTGGAACCCGGTGCCATGCACAGCGCAGAGTGGAGAACCGGTGCGACAGCACGGAGTCGAAAACCTGTTTGCCATTGTTGTGGGTCTGATCCTGGCCGGAACGGCGTGCCAGCGGCACAACGGCCGTCTGGAGGTGATGTCGGGCGAGCCGGTCGGAACGGTGGGGCATTTCCCCCATATCCCGGTCTATGCCGTTCATGTGGGTGAGCGGGCAACGCTGCGGTTTACGGTGGGATTCGGAGAGGCCGACTACGCCGTGTCGCGGGACAAGGGGACGGGGTGGGTGGAGGACTGCGGAGGGCCGGTGGGTTCGATGTTCGAGTGGAAGCGGACGTTCTCGAAGGTTACGGCGGAGGGATCGCCGCTGCGTCTGTCGGTTCAGGCCTATCTGAAGGGTGGGAAGCGAGACGCGATGCCGATCGACGGACGGCTGGTGCGGCGTTCGAGTTTCGGAGACATCGACGACCTCCCATGGGCGGGGGACGTGGCGGCGATCCGCGTGTACCAGAGCCGGTTCGAGATTGCGGTAGATTTGGCGGGGGCTGCGCCGGACTGGTCGTTGAGCAAGCTGGTGATTCACGGCGACGCCATGGAGGTCGAACGTCGCGTGCGGGATGCGGCCGGCCCGGGTTTCTCGGTTACGGGTCCGGACGCGGGGGGTGTGTGGCGGGTGGTGTACGAACCGCAGGCTCAGGAGGTTCGCGTGACGGGGCGGACCTCGGCGGAACTCGTGGTGGCGGATGTGGCGGGCCAGACACACCGGTTCGAGGCGGTGTGCGACACGCCGTAGCCCCATATTGTTTTATGTCATCCCATAATACTGTAATATGTAATAATGTGATGATGGACAACTGGTCACTCGGGTCCGGCGGGGGAGTGCGGCGCACGCACTACGAGACGGCGTTTCAGCAGTACCTGGACGGGCGTGGGACGCCGTACGTCGCCATCGAGGACGTGCGGCACGGCGTGAAGGGACGCACCGGTATAAAGTCGTTTGACTATATTGTGTATCCCGTCGGGGGGCGTCCGTGCCTGGTGGACGTCAAGGGACGCAAGAGCGCGCCGCCGAGAGGGGGGGCGGACTGGCGGCCGAAGAATTGGGTGACGCGGGCGGACGTGGTCGGTCTGACTGAATGGCCGACGGTGTTCGGCGGCGATTACGAAGCCGTGTTCGTGTTCGCCTATTGGCTGGTGGGCGCGGTGGATGAATCGGGCGTGGCGGTGGGGAGGCGGTGTGCGGCAGCGATGACGCTGGCGGGGCGGGCATACAGTTTCTGGCTCGTGCGGGTGGCGGAATATGCTCGGCACCAGCGGCAGATTTCCAGACGCTGGGATACGGTGGCGATTCCACACGACGTGTTTCGGTCGATTGCGCACCGCGTCGAGACGTGTTGGCCGGCGGCGCCGTGCTGAGCGGAAACGTCAAAAAGTCAAAACAGGTGGGGAGCCGAAAGCTGATGGCCGACCCTCAGCCGGTGCGAGTTGGTCTCATGGCCGGGTTTTGAAGAAGACGATGTTTGGGGATAGAATCAGGCGTGGCGTTTGAACGTCCTTCGCCGGTATGCAGGCGGGGCGGTTTGATGGGAGTGAGGCGGCCGATGCGCAGAGTTATCCGTGTAATCGTGCTATTGCTGTTCTGGGCGGTTCCGGTACAGGGGCAGATCGTCGTGGATGGCCCGGAGTCGGTTCGGCCGGACAACATCGCGAAGATCGAGGCTGAGCGACCGATTCTGGCGTACGTGCTGTCGGGCGGTTTTTTGCTCGGCGCGTTGGCGCTGGGCTTCATGAACAGCAAGCGGACGGATATGGACTGAGCCTGCACGACGGGCGTTCGGGTGAGAAAGGGACGTGGCTGATGTCGAAGCGAGCGATCATCGTGTTCCTGGTGGGCGTGAATCTCGTTTTGCTGGCGACGCTGATTCTGGCGAGTTGGCGGCTGCCGGCGGCGCAGGCGCAAGCGGTGCCGATGGCGTCCAACTATCTGATGGTCGCGGGCGAAATCCGTGACGGAACGGACGCGCTGTACGCGTTTGATCTCGAGCGCCGGCGAATGCACGTGTTCATTCCGAACGTGGATCAGAATCGTCGCAGGGTGGTCTATCGGGGGTTCCGCGATCTGGAGCAGGATTTTCGACGGGCACCTTGAGCCGTCTGCACCACGGACACACGAGCCACCGAAGCGGAGCAAAGAGCGATGCAGGACCGAGATAGCCTGACGATTGGCGTACTGTCGATCACAGCGACAATCCTGCTGGTGGGGATCATCCTCGTGACGGTCGGCGGTCAGGACCGGGCGGTCGCGATCGGGCAGACGGACCGCGGCGGCGACTACCTCGTGGTCACGGGCCAGTTCACCGACAGCAGCGAGTTGATCTATGTGACCGACGCAGCGGCGCGGAAGATGAACGTCTACAGCTATGGATGGAACCGCGGACACCTGATCCTGTGGGACTCACACGACCTGCGGCGAGCATTTGGTCGTGGTGCCGTGCCACGGCCGGGTCGTTAGGGCCATTTCTGATCTGGATGCCGCTGGATGCCGCTGGATGGCGGTGCCCTACCGTGAATGCAACATAAGATACGTTATGGGACCTTGGAGTCCGCGCAGCTTTCGGCGCGATCCCGCGTGTCTGTCGCACTCCGCGAAGCGTCAACCGGGTCGGCGGCGGCGCGATGTTCGCCATCTGGGACCGTTCGCTCCTGGCTCGGTGGCCGAGAGCGTTCCGAGACCGAAGCTGATCAGCAACAGGTCCCGTCCGAGGTCGGTCAATGCGTAGCCGTTTCGAGGGAGCCGGGTGAGGATGCCTGCCCGCTCGAGTTCGCGAAGATGATGGTACAGCGGGCCGGCCTTCAGCCCGACCGACTGACTCAGCGCGGCGTGCGTGTCTGCGCCGGTGAGGACGGCTCGGGCGATCCGTATTCGGTCGGCGTGGGCGAGGCCGGTGAGCAGCCGCGCGAGGCGCGCAGGCTCCGCGGCTTCGAGAACCCCGGCTCGCGGCCTGCGGCCGGGCCTGGCGGCGAACCGCTCGAGTCGACAGTAGCGGACTTCACTTCTATCGCCCTGCCCCTCACCAATCGCGAGCAGGACGCCGACGCCGAAACGGCCGCTGGGCTTGTTCAGGCGGGGAAACAGCCCCCCCACCACTCCGCTCCCGTTCTTATCGGCTTGTCGCCCCCCTACCGCCTGCGCGAGCTGTTGGGTCCGGTTGGCCCGGGATTTCGCCGCGGTTTTCTTTCGGGCGGCTCGCGGTTTGCGGGTTTGCCTAAGCGGGCTTTTCGTTCGAGTGACTGGCATGAATCACGCTCCACGTCTCTTGCCCCCCCTACCGACGCTTGTTTCCGTCTATTCATCGGTGCCTTGCCGCCGCATCCTTTAGCGCGTTTTGTCATTCTGTAAAAACGTTTTTACCGTGTTGGGTAGCGGAAGGACCGAAGGCGCCCACCTGGAAACTGGAGACTGAGAACTGATGACTGACAACTGAACACATGGATGCTATCGAGTGGGTATGATGTGCGTCATGTCAGTAGAGACGTTGCGGATCCAGATCGACACACAGGGAGACGCCCAGGTTCTGGATCTGACGCCGCGTCTTCGAACCGTCTTGTCCGAGGCTGGACTGACGCATGGGACGGCCACCCTGTTCGTTGTTGGCTCGACGGCGGGTTTGACGACGACCGAGTTCGAGCCGGGTCTGGTGCAGCATGACCTGAAGGCGTGTTTCGAAGCGATTGCGCCGGAAAGCGCGCGATACGAACACGAAGAAACCTGGCATGATGACAACGGTCACTCGCATGTGCGGGCGAGCCTGCTGGGGCCGAGCCTGACGATCCCTTTTGTCGATCGCCGCCCCACTCTGGGACAATGGCAGCAAGTGATTCTGATTGATTTCGACACACGTCCGAGGTCGCGCGAGGTCGTTGTGCAGTTGATCGGCGAATGAGGTCGTATCGAAGAGGCGTGGCGGTTCGGCTACCTGCGGTGATGCGATCGAGGCGCTCGATGGCTTTGTCGCGACCTGTCACGGGAGGGTTCCTCGTTCGAGTCGTGTGCCTCGGGCGGGTGGCGCGTGTGTTCTGACTCTTCGGCGTCGCGCGAGTCGTCGGCATCCACTGCGTCTTCGGGATCGTCCGAGTTCGCCGGGTCGTCGGCTTCGGGCGGAGGTTGGGGGATCAGGTCGACGCAAGAACGGGGCACGGGGAACGCCGCCAGGCGCAGCTCGTCGATCTCGAACAGGTCGCCGTTCGGGAGGCGGGTAACGGGGTCGATCGCGGTGATGGTCAGCGAGGCGATGCCGACGGCGGAGACGGCGCCGACGAATCCTTCCAGTTCGTGGCCGAACGGATTGAGGGGAATCTGGTTTTCCAGATTCGCCGTCGCTATCGATCCATCGCACTCTTCGACCGTGATTGAATACGCCGAATCCAAGCCATTGTCATCGTCGAAGATCCAGAGGCCGATGGCTCGCGGTACTTCCCCGCCGCCGGCGGACAGGACGAGGTGTGTTCCGCTGACGAGCGCCTTGCCGAAGAAGCGGCCAGGAAACGCGAACTCTTCCGAGAAAAAAACAACGGGTACGAACGGCCCGCCGGTTGACACACCGTCCAACGCGAGGGATATGCCTCCGAAGGGCAGGATCGGGACTGCTGCGCCCTCTGGAAAGCGAATCGGGTCTTCGAACCCTTCGGCTTGGACGGTTCCCGCGGCGGCGAGGAACCGTGCTTCGCCGTTGTCGGTGGAGCCGAATCGCTCGATGAAGAATGAGACATTGGCTGAGGCGGCGGGTGCGAGCCAGGCGGTCACGGCGACGGCCAGGCGCAGCGTCTGGGTGTATTTCATTTATGGGCTCCGACGCCGGCTGCCTCCTCGCGAAATCGAACCCTTGTCCCCTTGCGGGGGATGCACCGTCTTGAATCATACGATTTGTGTTCGCATGGGTGGCGATCCGCCGCGGATGGAAGGTCGTTGGCCGGCGGAGAATTCGGTACAATGAGAGGCGGAGCAGCCGTCTGTATCGGGCGAGGCGTCCGGACTTCGGCCGAAGCAGCACCGCATAACCGGGGCAACATGTCGTGAAGAGGTCCGTCGAGGTCGTCAGTTGGGCGACGATCGTTCTCGCCGCCATGTTCATCGTCGCGACCGCGTGGTTGATGACGTCCGTTAACCGGGAGTTGCGCCGCGTGCGGTCGCATGTCGGTCAACTCCGGTCGCTGGACGGGTTGGAAGCGACCTTGGCGGCGATGGAAGACACGGTGATCCGGCACGTCCGTCAGAATCAGTCCTCCCAGCTTGACCGGGCCTGGCCGCCGCTGCAGCACACGTATCGCGAGCTGGTCGCGTCGCTGGACGAGTTCGGCTCTACGGGTCCGGAACTGAAACCCCCAATCGCTGCGATGGAGCGAGCGGTGCAGCAGATGGACGCGATCCGTCTCGATATGATGGCCGCCGTTTCGGCCGTTGGCCTCACGGAGGCCGCGTGGACGGATCTCCGTGTCGCTCGACAGCGCGGCGTCGATGCGGTTCATGCGGCGATCAAGCTCGTCCGTAAGCGACAGGCGACGATTTCCGTGGATCTCGCGGGAAAGTGGCGGCACCTGACGATCCTCGCGATCGTGTCGTGCCTGCTGGCAATCTTGGCCGCCGTCCTGCTGCGTCGACACCACCATGCCCTTCAGGGTCTGCGGCGGCTCGAGGCCCGACTCGACCGCCAGGCGCTGGTCTTTCGCAATCTGCACGATGCGGTCATCCTGACGGACGCGGAGGGGCGCATCACGGATTGGAACCCGGCTGCGGAGCGGACCTTCGGCTTCACGAAGGATGAAGTGATTGGCAAGAGCCCGGAGCTGCTGAATCCACCGGCGGTGGCGGCGGGCATCTCGACGACCATTCGGCTGGCCGTGAGCCGCGACGGCCGATGGTCCGGTGAAATCCCGTTCGTCCGAAAGGACGGCACCGAGGGAGTGTGCGACGCGACGCTGGTGCCCCTGCGTAACGAGCGTGGCGACTGGATCGGCACGGTCTCGGCGAATCGCGACGTGACTGAACGAAAGCAGGCCGAACAGGCGCTGCGTGAGAGCGAGGCGAAGTTCCGAATCCTGGCGGAGACGATGTCCGCCGCGATGTTTGTTTTTCAGGGCGATCGGCTTCTGTATGTGAATCCAGCGGCCGAGACCGTCACCGGCTACAGCCGAGAGGACTTCCAGCAGATGAAGTTCTGGGACGTGATTCATCCGGACTCGGTTGACCTTGTTCGAGAGCGCGGTCTGGCGCGGCAGCGCGGTGAAGCTGTGCCCGAGCGTTACGAAGTCAAGATTCGGACCAAGCGAGGCGAGGAGCGGTGGGTCGATTTCACGGCGGGCATGATCGAGTATGAGGGAACGTCGGCGGTGCTCGGGACGGCGTTTGATATCACGGAACGCCGGCAGGCAGAAGAGGCGCTGCGTCTGACGCAGTTCGCGATCGACCATGCCTCGGAGGCGGCATTCTGGGTACGGCCGGACGGACGCTTTTTCTATGTGAACGAGGCGGCGTGCCGGTGGCTGGGCTATTCGCGGGAAGAGCTTCTTCGGATGGGCGTGCCCGACATCGATCCGAGATATCAGCCCGACCGGCTCGCAGAACTTTTTTGCCGATTGAGGGATGAGACGACGGCCATTGTCGAAACGCGTGTCCGGGCCAAGGGTGGGCGGATGTTTCCAGCCGAGATCACCCTGGCCCGCTTTGAGTTCGAGGGACAGGAATACGCCTGCGCGCTCATGCGCGACATCACCGAGCGCAAACAGGCGGAGGACCGGCTTCGAAAGAGTGAGGAACGATTGCAGTTGGCGCTCGGCGCACTGGACGGTGGGATCTGGGACTGGAACGTGGCGACGGGAGAGGTCTACTTTAGCGCTCGCTGGGCGGAGATGCTCGGCTATGAGCCGGATGAGATCAAACCGCATCTCAGCACGTGGGAAGATGCGTTGCACCCGGATGACAAGCCCGAGGTTGTTCGGATTCTGAATGACTATTTCGAAGGTCGCCGACCGAACTATCGTTCGGAACATCGGATGCGTACGAAATCGGGAGCGTGGATCTGGGTGCTGGATCGAGGCAACGTGGTCCGCTGGAGTGAGGATGGCCGGCCGCTGCGGATGACGGGTGCGGACGTGGACATTTCGGCGCGGAAGCGTGCGGAGGAAGAGCGTTCGATGCTGGAGGCGAAGCTGCGTCTGGCGCAGAAGATGGAGGCGGTCGGTACGCTCGCCAGCGGCGTGGCTCACGGATTCAGCAATCTTCTGACGGCCATCTTTGGGTACACGGCCCTGGCCAAGACGACCCTTGAACAGGGCCATCGGGCCGTCCGATCGCTCGAGATGGTCGAGCAGGCCGCCCGGCAGGCTCAGGGTGTGACGGATTCTCTGTTGACATTCGCCCATGGTGCCGCGTCGGAGAAGACGCGGCTGGATTTCAGGCGGTTGGTCCGGCGGCAGATTCGATTGATTCGAGGCATGTTGCCGGAGTCGGTGCGGATCGTGGAATCGCTTGACGGCAAGGATCCTCTGTGGGTTCTCGGCAACGAGACGCAGTTGCAGCAGATGCTGACCAACATCGCGGTCAACGGGGGCGACGCCATGCCCGACGGAGGCGCGCTTCACATCCGGCTGCAATCGGAGCCGGCGTCGGAGGCGCCGGACGGAACGGTGGGCGAAGGAATTGCCACGTTGGTCGTGGAGGACACGGGCACGGGGATGTCGGCGGAGACCGCCGCGCGGATCTTCGATCCGTTCTTCTCAACCAAGCCGGCCGGACGCGGGACCGGGCTGGGCCTGTCGATTGTCCACAGCATTGTCGAAGATCATCAGGGTACGATTGAAATCCAGTCCGCGGGCAACCAGGGCACGCGGGTCTCAGTCGTGCTGCCATGCACCGGCGGACCGGCTGTGAGCGGCGTCGATTCCGACGCCGTGCCGGAACCGCCCGGACGGGACGAGCGCATCCTGACCGTGGGCTGGGAGTCGTACATTGCGTCGATTATGACGTCGGCCCTTCGGGCGCAGGGGTATGAAGTTGTTCGAGGCGGGAATGAAGGGATCGAGCGCTCCGTCGGCACCGCGGGTTCGGCCGACGTGCGGCTTGCTATTGTCAATCTTGATGCGCCGGAGCCCCCCTGCGACGGCTCGCCCGATGGGTGGCGGGAGGCGGCAGGTGATGCGCCGGTGATCTTCGTTACGAACCGTCCCGCACCGGAACTCGAAAACGTCCGAACCAGCAGCGATTTACTGTTACACAAGCCGTTTCAGATGACCGACCTGATGGCGATGGTTCGAGACGTGTTGGCTCGTGCGTTGGCGGAGGAGGATTCGGCGTGACGCCTCCCGTGACGATCCTGCTCGTGGATGACCATCAACTGGTCCGCGGGACGCTCGCGGAGCGGCTCGAACGGGAGGCAGGTCTGAGGGTGGTTGGCGGCGCGGCCGATGCCGAAGAAGCCGTTGAGCAGGTCCGTCGACACCGTCCGGACATCATTCTGATGGACATCGATATGCCGGGCATGAGCTCCTTCGAAGCGGCCCGGACGATTTCGTCCTTTCGGCCGGAGAGCCGGATCATCTTCCTGAGCGCATACACGCACGACCGCTACATCCAGCAGGCGCTGGAAGTTCGCGCGGCGGGGTATCTGACGAAACGAGAGTCCCCGGAGACGGTGATCGAGGCCATTCTGGAAGCGTGTGCTGGCGGGGCCTATTTTTCGCCCGAGGTTCAGGACCGGATTGTCGTCGATTCGTCGGGTGCCCGGCTTGCGACGGAGCCCAAGGCGCGCATCGCGACGTTGACCCGGCGTGAGCGCGAGGTGCTGCAGTACCTCGCGCGAGGCCTGGGAAAGCGGGAGATCGCGGAATCCGGTCATATCTCGGTCAAGACCGTTGACACGCACTGCACCAACCTCATGCGCAAGCTCGACATCCATAACCGCGTTGAACTCGCCCGGTTCGCCATTCGCGAGGGGTTGGCCAGCCCGTGACGGGCTCTTGTATATATGTGGGCTGATGCGAAGAAAAATGACCGGATATCAGCACGCGCTGGACACCCGGCCACGGAGTGGGAGTAATCGTTTTGATCAGGCACTTGGCCTCACTTCTCAGTAAAGCAGGTTCGTGTTTGCGATTCAATCAGGTAAACACCTTAGTTCTTCGGGAATTGTTGGTGCAGAGTGACACACAAGATGGCACCGCCTGACCGCGTAGCCCGCGTTTTATCGGCGTTCTGTCTGACGAGGGGCGCGTCGAGACCGAACAAGTGTCCGGTTTCGTGTGGTCGGCCGGGCGTGCATCGAGAGTTCCTGAGGCGTGTCTTCGGCGGTCTTCGCAGCGCGGGACGCCGCCGCAAGCACTGTTCCGCGCCGGCGTCCGAGAACGGACGTTCGGATCGGGCCCCGGCTGGGCAGCCGCTGTGTGACGCGGGGCTCGATCGTGATGGCCCAGCCCAACGCGATCTGCTCGCGGGGGTGCGGCGGGATCGGGTAGGATTTCGGCGTGTGTCCCCCGCCCGTCCGCGACGGACGGGCGTAGCTCTTGGAGTACCGTGGATATGAGCGACGAACCGACACGAGACGGCGAGATGGTAGATCGCAGCGAGGCGAGCGCGCCCGTGACGACGCTCGAGACGCAGAGCGCGGGGTCGCCGAAGGCCGATACCGTGGCCGGACCGCCGGAACAGAAGACCGGCCGCATCCGCGCGGTGGCCGGAGGTGTCAGCAAGGCCGTGCGGATCATTCTGACCCCCCTGCTTTGGATTTTGCGTCCACTCGTGTTTTCGATTTCGAAGGAACCGGGCAACCCAAAAGTCCGGTTCACGAGTTTTTCCACGCTGATCTACCTCTGGCCGATCATGGTCGTCGGCTGGGTCAACGCCGCGCTCGCCAACTGGGCGTGGCTGGATGCCAGCCCGGCGGTCTTGGGCTGGATCTGGATCACGGTGGTGTTCGTGGTGGCGTTGTGCGTGGGGGCCGACGTCGACCGCAACAAGTTGATCGCACTGGCGGCCGCGGTGATGATTCTGTGGCTGGGCGGCTCGCTGTTGAACGCGAAGATGGGGATTCCGGTTCTGTCGAACATCTACGATTACTTTGCCGGGATGGACGTGCGCTTCGAGCCGGGCACGGCGCGCGTCTTCAGCATCGTTACGCTGATCATGCTGCTGATCGTCATGATCGCGGCGTGGTTTGACGGACGATACGAGATCACCACGCGCGAGATCACGCACCGTCGCCTGCTGCGGACGAGTGATTCGCTGCCGCGCGCAGCCAAGCGAATCAAGCGGGACTGGCGCGATCTGGCGGAGTTTCTGCTCGGGCTTGGCGCGGGCGACCTGATCGTGATTGATTCAAACAAGAATGAAGTGCTTCGGATTCCGAACGTGCCGTTTCTGTGGTTCTTCCGACACGACGTAGATCATATCCTCGAGGTGCTGGCGACGACGGAGGCGGAAGACATCGCCGCGGCCGAAGAGGAAGAATTCGGATAAGG
>JBHHVX010000008.1:0-48582 GCA_046754505.1 Phycisphaerae bacterium
GTGTGCGGGCAAGCCATGCACGCGTTTTCAGAGGAGCTACACCGGCGGGACGCCGATGCTCCCCATCCCATGAGGCGTGATAGAGCACTCGCCCGGTGAGGCGTGTGCGGCTGGTTCTGGTTGTTTCTCGAATGACGCTCACTTTGCTCATCGACGCCCTGTCCTCTCGATGAATCGGGTAAATACTCCTCCACAGCGGTACCAGTGGATGGAGCGGCTTCGCCTCATGCAGTGTATAACGCAATTCGTCGGCTCACCATTCCAGCGGTCTCGCCGCAGGGCCGGTCCTCGCTCGGAGAAGCGGCCGCTCCACAGTCATAACCCCGGGCGAGGCACTCGGTTAGGGCCGATCCGAACGGGAGGAACGCTGCTCCTTTTGTCTTGACGCCCCAACCGCCGACATTATACTGGACGTCGTAGAGGCTGATGTGTTCGGCCTGTGCAGGAATTGGTCCGCGGACGGCGCGGCGCGATCGCCCAGTCATGGCTCGACGCCGCAGCTTGGTCCGAAGCAGAAAGGAGATCGGTGGCCCCCCGCTGGAGCGGTGGGGGGTGTTTCTTTGGGGGGCGGGTAGAAAAGGTGTGGCGGGCTGCGTTCGGTGAGCAGGCCGCAGGTATGATGTTTTCGGACTCTCTTGGACTACCGGACATGCCCAATGGGCGACCTCGGGTTCGGTGGTGTGATGGCTTGGTGTCGTAAGGGCAGGTTGATTGATGCGGGGCAGACATGATCCGGGTCCGGGTTCGTTCTCCCGACAATCCGCCGACAGACTTTCGAATGATTTCGTCTTGAAATAGCACGGAACGACGCCACGCCCCGAATTCATCGGTTGACCGGCTTGACCGACCGGCTCGCAGCGCGAGCTGCGCGTTGGGTCGCACAGACACCGGGATCCTACCCCTCCTGTTCGAATAATCTGAGATGAGCCGCAACCTGCGGCGTTTTGGCGCGGTGCGCCGGCGCGTCGATCCTCGACGCCCGCCGGGCGCTGGCCGACGGAGTTCCTGAGTTGTTCCTCGAGATGAGATCGAGAAAGGTGATTTCCCATGGGATCTGTGACACTCGCACAGGTCTCGACCCCGGAGACTCTCGCCGTTGCGGTCCTGGCCTTCCTGGCTGGGGCGGGCCTGCTGTTCGTGTATCTGCGCGTTCTCGCGAAGAAGGCACGGCTGTCCGCCGAGCAGGAAAGCGCCCGATTGATCGCGGATGGCAAACGGCAGGCCCGCGAGGCGATTCGCGCGGCCGAGGTCGAGACCAAAGCCCTGTTTTTGACCCGGCAGGAGGAATTTGACAAGAGGACCGCAAAGGTCCGCAACGAGTCGCGAGATGCCGAGAAGCGGCTCGACAAGCGAGAAGACATCCTCGAGCGGAAGCTCGACATGCTCGCAACGAAGGAGAAGAACATCGAGACGGCGGAGACCCGACTCCGCCAGCGACAATCGGAAATTGAGGCCAAGGCCGAAGAAACCGACGAACTCCTCAAGCAGCGGCGCAACGATCTGCTGAAGGTCGCCCAGTTATCGCTGGACGAGGCGAAGAAGCAGTTGTTCAGGAACTTGGAGAACGAGCTGGAGCAGGAGTGCGCAACCCTGATCGACAGCCGCATCACCGCGGCCGAGGAGGAAGCGGAAGAGCGGTCGAGACGGATTGTCGTGTCGGCCATCGAGCGCTACGCGGCGTCGCAGACGACGGACACGACGGTGACGACCGTTGACATCCCCAACGATGACATGAAGGGCCGGGTGATCGGTCGCGAAGGTCGCAACATCCGGGCCTTCGAGAAGGCCACCGGCGTGGACGTCGTGGTGGACGATACGCCGGGTGTAATCGTCGTCACCGGCTTTGATCCAGTCCGGCGAGAAATTGCCCGTCAGGCGATGGCGAAGCTGATTCAGGACGGGCGGATCCACCCGACCCGGATTGAAGAGGTGGTGGGAGAGGTTCGTCAACGGATCGAAAAACAGATCGTCGAATTGGGCAAGAAGGCCACGATTGAGGCCAACGTCAGCGGCCTGAACCGCAAGATATACGAGTTGCTCGGCCGCCTGACGTATCGCACGAGCTACGGGCAGAATGTGCTTCGCCACTCGATCGAGGTCGCCTACCTGTGTCAGGTGATGGCCGACGAGCTGGGGCTGAACGGGACGCTCGCGCGGCGGTGTGGTCTGCTTCATGACATCGGCAAGGCCGTGGACCACGAGCTAGAGGGTGGGCATCCGGCCATCGGAGCGGAAATCTGCCGCAAGTTCAACGAGCCTCCCGAAGTGCTGAATGCCGTCGCCGGTCACCACGGCGACATCGCCGCGACCAGCCCGTACACGCCGCTGGTGACCGCGGCGGACGCGATTAGCGCGTCGAGGCCGGGTAGTCGCCGCGAATCTCTGGAGCGTTACATCAAGCGGCTCGAGGATCTCGAGGCGATCGCGAAGAAACGGCCGGGTGTGTCTCATGCCTACGCCATTCAGGCAGGCCGCGAGGTGCGTGTGATCGTGGATGCGAACCAGGTCGACGATGCGAATGCCATGCGGATCGCGCGAGAAATTGCCAAGCAGATTGAAGCGGACATGACCTATCCCGGAGAGGTCAAGGTGACGCTGTTACGCGAGGTTCGCGCGATCGAATACGCACGGTAGCGATCGTTGTGAGGCCTGGGATTCTTCAGGGAGGAGACGCCGGGCGAGATGTCGGCTCCGGTGCTGTCGACGCATGTGTCCTCTCGGAAATCGGCGTCAGAAGAGAAACCTCAGCCGTACGCCGCCCACGAAGGTGTCCTTGTGGGCACCCACGCCGCCCGGATTGGTCAGGAACTGAAGGTCCGGCGTGACGGCCAGCCACGGCGTGACCTCGATCTTGTAATACAGTTCGTATACGGTTTCACGATCCGCCTCCGGATTGGTCACCTTGCGAAAGCGATCTGACAGGATGCTCTGCGCCACGCCGAGGCCCAGCACGTCGGTGTCGCGTTTTGGAATCAGCCCCTGGTACTGCACGCCGAGTGACCAGAAGTTGTCGATCCGGTTGACCTCTCTCTGGGCAGAGCCGTAACGCAGAAATGCGCCCAGCCCCTGCTGGTCGCCGGCCGTGTCGTTTTCCTTGTAGAGGAGTTGATCGAACGAGAGATAGAATCCGACGGAGTCGCTCTTAAGTCGCGTCACGCCGGCCTGCTGCGCTGCCACCCGCAGTTCCCTGCGATCCCGCCCGTCGTACCAGAGACCGAAGCGATAGGTGCCGGGCAGCATGCCGCGGGCGGTTTTGAGCTTTGGCATGAGGCCCAATTCCCACATGCCGATGAAGGTGGCGGGGCCGGTCAGGCTGGTGCGGAGGGCGCCGTGCTTCGACCCCTTCGAATTGCCGTCGAAGGCGCCCATCTGGAAGTAGATCCAGTCGGCGGGCTTGATCTTGAGGCGTGCTCCCCCGGCGGTTGTGTGGGGCACTGTCGGGTTGGCGCGGAACCAGGTGTTTATGAACAAGTAGTCTTCGTTCTGGGCGTAGCGGTTCCTGTCGAAGAGGTCTTTCTTGCTTTCGAGGCGGCCCGCGCGGAGGTCGATCGCCCCATCCAGAAACCGCTGACCGACCCACCACTTGCTGATGAAGATGGTGTCGTCGGACCCTTCATCGGCATTCGGCCGCGACAGGCCGCCGACCTTGCCGGCGTTGAAGCCGATGGCTTCCCGCCAGTTTCCCTTGACTTTGATATAGCTGTACCCCCCCTTCCACAGACCGAGCTTTTGGGAGTCCAGCTTCAAGATCAGGTCGTAGCTGCCGGACTGGCGATATCCGCGGCCGGTGTCGCGACCTCCGTGAAAGATGCCAAACCCCTGTTGCTGATAGGCAAGGCTCCATTTCACGCCATGATCTTCCAGGATGGGTCGAAAGCCTGCCCAGTCGCCGGTCATCTTTGGGGCGTTCAGGTCGAAGAAACCGTGGTGTTTCGGCGGCGTTTTTTCGCTTGGCGAAGACTCGACCGCGCGGGTCGTCTGTCCCCTTACGGGGGATCGCGATCCGGCCAGAATGACCATGGCGATCAGGATCACGCGAACGTACATCAAACGGACAGGTCCCACAGGTGTTTTTCTCCGTGTCGGTCGCCGCTGCCATGTTGCCGGGCGACGTTTTGCTTGTGTGAGGCTCATGCGTTGTCCGTGTTCCCCACCAACCAGGAATGGATCTCGCCGCTCCGCAGAGGCGGGCTGCGTTTAGGGAGTAGCTTTGCGTCACCGGGCGGCATTGGCAAGGGCGCGATAGCGATTTCGCCCTTGGACTTGTGGGATTTCGTAAAGTTTTACGCTTTCTTCACATTCGCCGGTGGAGCCTGCGCTGCGGCCGATCGGACGGCTTCCGTGCGAAGAGGGTACGCCTCAGCGTGAGGCTATCGGGTATGAAGTGGCGTGAAGAAGAGAGAAGCCCCGCCTGCGGCACTTGATGCAGAAGGCGGGGCTTCGTCAGGTACGACGATCGGCTTGGCTGCGGACCGCCGCGTGGTTTTGCGCTGTCGAATACGAACGGCCTTACGGGAACAGCACGGCGTCCGACTTGCCACCCAAGCCGTTGGAAATCGTGAATCCGCCGATCGTGAAGATGCTCTGTGTGCCGGGGCCCCAATTCAGGCCCGCATCCACGAACTGCCCCGTGTTATGGTGCGTGTAGCAGTTGTCACGGCCACGCGAGTTGTTCAGGCTCGCATCGCGACGGCCGGCCAGCCCGACGTCCGGACCTTTTTCGAAGCTGACGTGGTCGTCCTGGAACAGGATGTTCTCGCCCTCGCGGTTCGTGTGGTTCGTGCTGTTGCCACGCTCAGGGCTGCGGCGGTCCTGAAGCGGTGGGATGTTGGTAATACCGCCTTTGAAGTAAGGGTTCGCGTCCGCCATGACCGGGAAGGTCGGGTCGGAACTCGTGCCGATGGCTTTCCGATTCGAGGAGTGCTGGTACATGTAGCCATAGCTGACGGTGGAGTCGGTCAGGAAGTCGTAATAGGCTGTGGTGTCCTGAGCCGGGTCCGGCTGGTCTGTCGTGCTGGGGCAGATGAACTGCTTGGGGGTGGAGTTGTTGGCTCGCACGAGCGTCCACATGTCCACGGTAACCGACGGGGTGCCGGTCGTGCTCGGTCCGCTCTGACCGGCGGTAAGAATGCGATCGCCGCCGGCGGCGTTCTCAGCCACCGCCGCTCGAACGCGATGCTGGGCGTCCACTTGGGCGATGGCGGGGAACACGTCGCCGTCCTGGGCATAGATGTACATGGCCTGCCCGATGCCATGCAGGTTCGCGGAACAGACGGTCCGCTTGGCCAGCTCCCGTGCCCTCGAGAGGCTCGGCAGCAGAATCGAGATGAGCAACGCGATAATCGCGATGACCACCAGCAACTCGATCAGGGTAAATGCCTTCAATCGTTTCACGGTAGAATCTCCTTCGATAACCGTGTCCTTCGCGACCAACCCCTCGACACGTCGAAAACCGCGCCAAGCAGATACGGATGAATCCAGAGACTTGCGACTCCGGTCTCCAACCTGCCGGTTGGGGTGGTCCGAACCGTTTCGTTCGGGAGTCCGCGACACCCGTTGCCGCGGGCCGAACAGCTACTACCCTTTCGGCGGCACTCGCGGGCCGCTTTTGGTTACGACAAACTCGCTGGGCGCGCGCTGCGGTTTGCAGAGCTTGCGCGCCTGAATAGCCTTGTGGCAGGAAGCGGCTCCGGGGCAGGCTCGAGACCCGGACGCCGAGGAGGGAGGGACGTATCGATCACCTTATACCTATAATAACAGCTGTCTCCCTGACTCCGCCAGCACCCCGCCACTCAGCCCTGACGCTGTATTCTAGCACATGCTCCGCGGACGTGTCAACCGTTGATCTGCCCCGGTCACTTTTTTCCCGGACTGCCGCCGTGCGCGTCCAGCTTACCGTATGGCTCCCGCGCGGGTCAAAATATGTGACTGCGTAGGTCGATGTTCGCGGCATCGTATTCGCCTGCGCCTAGTTTGGATGCGGTGAGTAGTTGCTTGGGGACGCGGGCGTGGGGAAGTAGTGGAGGCAATTCCCGTAACCCTCTGATTTCATTGAGGATAGAGAAGCCAACGGCGTCTCCGGCGACCGGGTCCCGGGTCAGCAGAAGGCCGCCGAAAGTGTGGAGCTTGCCTGTTCCGGCGTCGTCACCCGCTTCGAACGGGACTCGGAGGGCATTGACGACATTGAGACGCAATCTGCTCCGGATCGGGGCAGAGGCGACGATCTCGCCGATCGCCGGGGCACATCCGCCAGCGTGGAACCGGGCGGGGTGTCGAATCAGGCCGTGGGACAGGTTCTTGAGGCAGCCTGTCATGACCGCCCGGGGGTGTGTCTTCAGAAACGGGACGTTGATGATCGCTGTGGCCTGATCGAGGGAGGCGGTGAACGTGTCGGCGCCCGAGCGTCCGAAATGCACCGATTGTCCCTGCCATCGAAAGTCGGGCGGCCGAGTCTTTCCGATCCGGGCGTGGTCGTCTCCCGCCTCAACGATGATGAGGCGGTCGGGTCCCCATCCCGAGCGGACGAGTGACTCGATCAAGACGGTGGCCATTGCGGGCGTGGTCTGAAGTCGTGTTCGGCCTGATTGATTGAACTTCAGGAGGACGACGTCGTCAGCGTCGAGGATTGTGTGCCAGGCCTCCTCCTCCGTGGGGGTGTTGGTGAGGTCCCGCAATCCGGTCGTCAGAGCATCGCGTAGCAAGGGCAGTTGAGGGATCCTCGCGGGGAGCACATGCTCTGAAGTGAGTCGGACGACGCGAGGAGTCGATCGGGCGTCGATCGGCGCCGCGCGGGCGTCGGCGATCGTTTGGCCGAGCAAGGCCGTCAGTGGCGGCGTGGCGGCGAGAGCGGTCGCGAGAGAACCTTTGAGGAAATCACGTCGGGTGTGATCGCACTCCGCGGGGACGGTATGTCGAAACCGGCGGCTCATGATTGACAGACCTCGGGCACCTACCCTAGGTTATCGGCGCTCGTTCGGTCGCACTGGACCCGTCATCCTGGTGAGCCGGCTGCTTCCGGGAGGTCGCGGCGCCGGCGTGGTTTCAATACAGAGAGCAATCCGCACGCCAACCGATGGCTTTATCGTCTCAGGAACAATACGAGCGTCTCCGCGTGGAGCTTGTGGCCTGCGGGCAGGGTCACGTGCTGGCCTTCTGGGACGACCTGGACGAGCCAGAGCGCCGGGCCTTGATGGACGATCTGTCCCGCATCCACATCGCCGAACTGCCGTCTCTGGTGGCGTGTGTGACGGGGGCGGAGCCGAGCGCGAAGGCCCCGGATGACAGGGTTCCGCCCGAGGTTCTTCATGCCGGCCCTGGTCGAGACGACCTGGAGGCTCGTGGGGCGGCCTTGTTGGCTGCCGGTCGTGTGGCGGCTCTGACGGTCGCCGGAGGCGAGGGCACGCGGCTGGGCTTTGCCGGGCCGAAGGGGGCGGTTCCGGTGTCTCCCGTGCGACGCAAGCCGCTGTTTCAGCTATTTGCCGAGGCGATTCGTGCGGCGGAGCGACGCTACGGCGGCCGGACACCTTGGTACATCATGACCAGCCGGGCGAATGATGAGCAGACTCGCGCGTTCTTCGCCTCTCACGGTTTCTTTGGTCTGACTCCCGAGCAGGTGCGTTTTTTTCAGCAGGGTGCGATGCCGGCCTTCAGCCCGTCCGGCAAGATTTTGTTGTCGGAGCGGCATCGTGTTGCGCTGGCTCCGGACGGTCACGGCGGATGCCTGCTCGCCATGGCGCAACAGGGCGTCCTTTCCGACATGGCGCAGCGTGGCGTGGACTACGTCAGCTACTTTCAGGTCGACAACCCTCTCGTTCACTGTGTGGACCCCGTTTTCATCGGGCTGCACGATTTGCAGGGGTCGGAGATGTCGAGCAAGACCGTGTCGAAGGCCGATGACTTGGAGCGCGTCGGCTGCCTGGTGGCTCGGGGCGGCCGACTGACTGTGATTGAATATTCGGACATGCCCGAGTCGATGGCGCGTTCGCGAGACGAGCGGGGGGCACGTCGATTCGACGCGGCGAACATCGCCATTCACATCCTGTCACGCGCGCTTGTCGAACGGCTGACAGCGGACCCAGCGGCCTTCGCGCTGCCGTGGCACCGGGCGGTGAAAAAAGTATCCCATGTCGATCCGGAAACGGGCACGCGCGTTGAGCCGACTGAGCCGAACGCGATCAAGCTGGAGGCGTTCGTGTTCGATGCCCTTCCGTTGGCCCGCAATCCGATTGTCGTGGCGACGAGCCGCGAAGAGGAATTCAGCCCGGTGAAGAATCCCGATGGTCCGGACTCGATTGAGACGGCCCGCCGGGCAATGAGCCGCCGGGCCGCCCGGTGGCTCGAGGCCGCAGGCGTCCGTTTGGAGCGGGACTCAACGGGTGAGCCGCGCGGTCCGCTCGAAATCTCACCGCTGTTCGCACTGACCGCGGCGGACCTTGGCCGGCGCGAGATTCCCGAGCGTCCTGGCTCGGAAGATGCGTGGTGCATCGAGTGACCGGCAGCCGTGTCTTCAGCCGAAGAGATGCAGCATGGCGTCAACGAGGTCGTTGATGTGGCGGCCGACCAACCACATCGGGACGATGAGCAGGCCGACTCCGATCACGACCAGACATGCTCCCATCGTCGAGGGAAGCTGCGCGACGGACTTGAGGCGGCCGTGGAATTCGCACCCGATGCGATCGACGAGGAAGGATGCGTCCGGGCCGTTTGTGACGACGTGGAGGGATACGTTTCGTAGGATGGCGAGTGGAGAGGCATGGACCAGCAGGTTGCCGTCGAATGCCCGCCATGTGTTTCCCTCCCAGCGGCCCTCCCGGCCGAGCGACCGGAGGGCTTCGGTCATGAGCCTCATGCAGCGGGATTCTGAGATGTTGTAGACGACGAAGCCTGCCTGTGGTGAGGGGAGCAATCGGAAGAATCCGACTGCGGCGAGGCCGCCGCCCATGACAAGCGACCACCAATAGCCTTGGGCGGCGAGGAACGGAACGGGCCAGACCAGGATCGGGATCAGGACGCTGGTGAGGAGGATGAAGTCGGACCGTTTTGTGATGAGGTAGGGTCTGGCGTGTGTGTTGACGAGGCCGAGTATGAGGAAATAGAGGGCGACGGGCGCAACGTTGGCGACGAGCATCAGGACGTCAACGACTTGATAATCTCCAGCAGTGAACATGTTTCGGCCACGAGTGTCGTGCGACTACGTCGGCTTGTCGGGCGCGGGGCGATCAATGTGTTCGCCGACTTCCGCGATCCTTCGATACCCCAAATATTTTATCACTTCGAGCACCTCGGTCCAACTCGGAAACGGTCGCTTGTTTTTCCGCTTGTAGTCGTCCATCGCCAGCACGAACTCGAACTGCTCGTCCGTCAATTCACCTTCTTCGGCGGATCGGCGGGCGTCGGCCCGGCGTCGGCCCGGCCCGCGCCTTCGCTCCAGCCCGCTTCGGCGGTCCACGATCGGCTCGACCCGCCGGTTCTGGCCTTTCTTGCGGCGGTCGGGGACACCGGCTGCTCCGGTCTCGCTCTGATCCCCTGTGCCGGATGGCGTTGCAGCGTCGGACATCGGATGATCCCTCCGTTATGAGTCTTTCAGACTCATCGTGGCGAAGTTGCGGTCAGTCGTCGTCGTCCATGAACTCGTCACTGTCCGCACAGTTGTCGTCGAGTTCCATGTCGATGTCGTCGTCATCGTCCAGTTCGTCGGGCTCGTCCAACTCGTCCAACTCGTCGTCCACGTCCCCGACGGTCTCCTCCTCGTCTCCCTCTTCTTCGTCATCCTGGGCTCTCATCGCCAAAAGTTCCGCTGCCTGTTCGAGGCACTCGGCGGGGACGAGGACCGGCACGCCCGTATCTTCCGCGTCTTCATGGTGGGCCTCGACGCGGGCGGGCACGCCGTGGTCTTCGAGTAGACTGCAACACCTGGACGCTTCGCCGGGCGATCTGGCGAACATGATTTCCACGAAGCCCGGATCGCTTGTCTGGGCAGCGACGCGTTCGATCTGGATACTTCTGTCAGCCATCGGCAACAACTCCTCACCAACATCGAGGTTTCAGTGCCAGCAGAGACGCCGGCGTCCTGAAACGGTTGGGTGAAGCTCCCCCACTCGAAACGCAGATCACGACTCGCAACTCCGTCGGCGCAGCCGGCCATCGAATCGGTCCCGGGACGCTTCGACCCAGCAATATTCTGCTGTCGGGTCGGAAGCCGTGTCAAGTACATTTCCGGTATGGGCGGAGAAGGCGGAGATGCGAGGTGGAGTGTGGTGCCCTGTTCGGGCGTCTCGTGGGTGCCGAACCGCGTTCCGAGGATGGACGATTGTCTCCGTGTGAGGCGCGTGGGGCGACACGCAAAGCGGCCCCGAAGCGCAGTGTTTCGGGGCCGCTGAGTGCTGACTCCGGCGGGGCGGGGCGCTGCCCTACTCGTTTGGCAGAACCGAAACCGGCTCTGAAACGGGGTGACCGGGTTCGCGGAGGAAGATGATGCCGCCGCCTCGGGTGTTACCGCCGACCGTGTAGACGGCTTCCAGGGCCTTGTCGATCCGCTTCTTGGCGTCGGCAAAGTGGGCCTGGGTGGTCACGTCCAGGTTGCCCGACTTGAGAGCCTTTCCCATCTTGCGGGAGAGCCTGCTCACCGCGAGGCGTGCGAGGGCATTCGCGTCGGCCGGGACGATTCGCCCCGGATCGCTGAGGACGAGGTTGAGCAACATCTTCAGATGCATCCGCTGCAGGTTCCGCCGGAAGCTTTCCACGAAGGGCTTTCGTTTGGTGCCCTCGCGATCGGGGTCGTCCAGTTCGGACCAGATGGCTTTGGAAATCGACGTGATGTGTTCGGCAAGGGTGTAGACGTCCTCACCGTTGTCGAACTTGGCCTGATTGTCGTGGACGCGATTGATCGTGAAGGGATTCATGAGCGTGAGCAGGCAGCGATATTGGCCGCTGGCCACGACATCGTGGATGTTGAACTCCTGCTGCATGTCGAATTCATCCGAATCCCAGTGCCAGAAACGCCCCGGGGCCAGGTGGTTCAACACGGCTGGATCGATCTTGAAGGCATTCTCCGCGAAGACCTTGTCGCAGACGAAGGCGACCGAGTCGCGCTGCTTGGCGGCCTCGACGACCTTGATCGGTGGGCGAGCGTCGGGGTCGGCCTTGTGGTCACGGCTGAAGTATTGACCGCCGGCGAAACGGGCCACAAAGTTGGCTACGCGGGCACGTTCGAGGAAGGTGCGACCGAATGTCTTCCGCAGGTGGTTGAACGACTGGCCATCCTTGACCGACCACTTGCTAATGTCCTTGAGCAGTGAATCCGCAAGGCGAATCTGCCGCCTGGCGTACTCCATGACGTCGCTGCCCATGTCGAAACGGTTGGAGGTGGGGTCGGGCGAGATGAAGCCCATGGTGTCCTCGTCCGTCGAATAGGCCAGTCCTGCTTCTGCGACGCGGCTCGCGACCTTTGCGAGCATGTCTTTTTCATTCTTGTAGGGTTTTCCGGCGGGGCGATAGCCGTACTCGATCGCCCAGTAGTCGTACGGACCGATCGAGCGGGTCGTGAACGAGCCTTGCTCGTCGCCGCGGACGGAGACGATGGCGGGGTTGTAGTCCATGACGGAGCCGACGCTGGCCTCGCCCGCGAGCTTGTTCGCTTCGATCTCCTTCATGCCGAGCCAGGTGCTGGCCTTGAAATTGTGCCGCAGCCCGAGGCAGTGGCCGGCCTCGTGCATGACGACTTCCTTGATGATCTGGCCGATGAACTCGTCACCGTTGCGGCCGAGACCCTCGGCTTCCATGGCGTTTCGTGCGAATTCGAGTTGTGAGGCCATGCCGGCGGAGCACTCACACAGGGGCCGGCCCTTTTTCTGCATGTAACGCATCAGGTTTCGACGAAATGTCTCGTCGGGGTCCGTTTGTCGCCGGACATTCGGCAGCAGGTTGCGCCAAGGCGTCGTGAAGGCCCACTCCGGATGGGCCGCGAAAAAGGCCTCCTGCAGCGGGTTGTAGGACTGCCAGGAATCCTCGCCGCCGGTGAGCCGCTGGTAGTCGGTGACGTAATGCCGAACCATCGCGTCGTCGAAGACGATATCGGCGTCGAAGATCTGGCCGGTCAGCGGGTGCGCTCGGGACGGCCCCATGGCGAATCCGCGACCGGTCACGATCCATCGGAAGAAGTTGTAGCGGGCGTCTTCCGGATCGAGGTCCTTGGTGCGAGGGTCATAGTCTTCCTGCTGAACGACCTCGATCGCGTCGAGGAAACCGCACTTTTCGTAGGCCTTGTTCCACTCGAGAAGGCCGGCCTTGACCCAGCGCCGATACTTGAGGGGCACGGTCTTTTCGATGTACCAGACGATGGGATTCTTGGGGGCGCTGAGCTCGGCCTTGGGGTCGCGTTTTTCGAGTCGCCACCGGTTGATGTAGCGGTTGAAGAGGGTCGAGGCCTCGTATCCCTTGGACCAGTCCTTGCGGACGGTGAGGAAGTATCCGACGCGGTCGTCGGCGAGTCGCGGCTTGTAGCCCTTGCTGGATTCGGGAATCTTGGAAATGCTGTAATGGAACAACGATCGACGGCCGGTTTGGCCGCCGGGTCGGCCGCGCATCATGGCGAGGTCGACCGTCAATTCCACGTTTGTCGGGAACGCCTTGTACTTGGTCCACTTGCTGAGGCCGGGGTTGATGCGGCCGCCGCCGAACCCACCGATGCCGGAGAAATCGCTCTTGCACAGCCCGTCGAGATCGATGATCGCGTCGGCGCCCTTCATCGTGATGATCCGGCAGGTTCGGAGGATTTCGTCGGCGCCGTAGCTTCGCCTGATCACGTCGGCGACCGGCTTCTTGCCGCCCTCGACGTAGTGCGGATCAACGCGCATCAAGACGAGTTGTTTGTTCATCCGCTCGAAGTACGTCAGGAAGTGGTCTAACTGGAAGCCGGTCGTGACCGATCCTCCGGACATGCTCGTGGCGATCAAGAATCTTTTTCCGATGAGGCTGCCGGGGATCTGGGCGCGGAGTTCGTCGGTTTTCTTCTTGTACCAGAGCGTAAGGAAGGGCTTCTCCGCGGTGGGGACCTGCTTGAAGTCCTTCATGGCATCTTCAAACTTGGGGAAATCCGGCTTCGGTGTTTTCTTGTTTCCTGCCGGTGGGGCGATGGCCCATGCGGACGATGCGAGCGCCGCGACGAGAAGGCTCGCGACCACCGTGCAACACTGTCTCGACTTCATACAACTCTCCTTGCATCAATCTGAGTTCGGAACCGGTCCGCCGTGGGGAAACCTCACGGGGACAGACGATTTGCTCGCTCCACACTACCGGCTCGCCGCGTACCGTCGCCACGGATTATAGGGCAATCCACCCCGTCCTGTGAGACCCGATCCGGCGGTGACCGCCACCGCCAGCCAGTCTAACGAGCGGGACCCGTCAGTCTATCGGTCTGAAGTGTGGGGAAGTCCGGGTAAGAGATGATACGGATTTCGGCTTCAGCCGGCCTCAGCGGAGAACGCCTCGGTCCCAGATTGAGGAAGAAACAGCTTGTGCGAGTCTTCTATTCTGTAAACCCCTCGGCTCCAATCAAGCGGACGAAGCGCACGGCGATCCCGGGGGTTTCGACAATGCGGTCTGGGTAGCGTTCGACGGTGGTCAGGCGCTGATGGTCTTGCGGGCCGACGGGAGTGACTGCGCGGCCGCCGGGGGCGAGCTGGTTGACGAGCGAGCGGCTTATCGCCGGCGCGCCTGCCGTGACGATAATGCCATCAAATGGGGCCTGTTTGGGCCATCCCGCGCTGCCATCACCGATTCGGAAGGTCACGTTCCTGACGTCGAGGGCGTTCAGGCGGGTCTGCGCGGCGATCGAAAGGGTCTCGATTCGTTCGATCGTGAAGACCTCTCGGGCGAGCTGTGCGAGAATCGCCGTCTGATATCCTGTTCCCGTGCCGACTTCGAGAATGACGTCGTTCTGCTCGATTCGCAGGGCCTCGGTCATCCATGCCACGATATAAGGCTGGGAGATGGTCTGTCTCATGCCGACGCCCAGCGCTCGGTCGTCATAGGCAGCGTTTACCAACGAGGCTGGCACGAAGTCCTCGCGAGGAACCGCCATGAATGCCTCGAGGAGTCGGGGATTGCGAATTCCCCGCGCGGCGATCTGTGATTCGACCATACGGGTGCGTCGTTCACGGGCTTCGTCGGGTGTCCACATCGATGGGAGCGAACCTTTCGCGGCTGTCGATCGTAAGGGCGTCGGCGGGCCAACTGCGGGATCGTAGCACGGCCCGCTGGCGCTGCGTGGTCTATTCGGTCGGCATTCCGCATCTGCCACCGTGACTCGGCTCGGCTCGGCCTCGTTACTCGTGGCGGTCCTTTAGCCGGATGAAGCGTCCGATATCGCCGCCGGCACCGATTTTATGCGTGAGGCTGGATTGCTTCGGACCGATACGCTTGGGTAGGCTATTGGGCCGTGGCCGGTCCGGCGTCGAGCGATGAACTTCGACAGGCGCTGTCGCAGGGAGAATGTGTCGTGTTTGGCCGTTTCTTGTTGACGCCCAAGTCCGAGATCAGTATGGCCTTTGCCGCCATCGTCCTGGTCGCTGGCTGCGAGGACGGCCCACTCTCGCTGGCTCCGGGGAATCCCGCCTCCATTGCCGCATCTGTTGTTCCGGCCGAGTTCGGGCCCTGCGGCGATCCGGCGGACTGTGACGCCCTGATGGGCGAGTTGATTAGCGCGATCAACTCCGAGCGCCGCAAGGCCGGCGTGCCTCCCGTCAAGCGAAACCCGGTCCTCATGGCCGTCGCGGATTTCTACGGCTGCCGGCTGATTGACGGCGCATTCTTCGGGCATGTGGATCCGTTTGACGGGTCCTCGGTTGATCACCGCGCCGCGGATTTCGGGTATGTGTTTGCGAAGATCGGTGAGAACCTGGCGGCCGGGCAGCAGACGCCTCAAGAGGCCGTGGCGAATTGGATGGCCTCTCCGAAGCATCGGGCCAACATGCTGGACCCGGCGTTCACGGAGATCGGCGTCGCCGTCAAGGATGGCGGCGAATTCGAGCGCTATTGGGTCGACGAACTGGGCCGCCCCTTGAGTCTGGACGTTCCCGGATTGCGGCCGACCGTTCCGGCGTCCGCCCCTTCGACTGACGCTCCCAGCACCCGGCCCGGCTTGCCGCAGAACTGACCCCGACCCCCTATTTCACGCCGAGCTGCTTCCACAATTCGGTCTCGGCCCGGCTAAACTTCTTGTAGGTACGCTCCAAGCGATCGCGGATTCCGGCTAGGTCGGGGTTATCGACGGGAATGTTCCCATTGTGCATTTCCGACAGGGCCTTGAGCTGGGCGGTGGCGTCATCCAAACGGGTGGCGGCGTCGGCGAAGTTTCGGGCGGCATCGAAGATGTCGTGTTGTCGAGTCTCTGTATCGCTCGGTGCTTGCAGGAGGCGCCAAGGCCGTTCGAGGACATATTTCGAGGCCGATCTGAGATGGTCCGACGTCTCCTTGAAGTTCAGCAGCAATGTATTGATATTCTCCCGGTTGAGCACGACCACTTCGCGCGTGGTGCCCGTGACCACCTGGATGTCCTTGAGGATGGTGTTCAAGTGGGTGGCCGCCCGATTGAGCCGTGCGGTCATGCCCTCGACAAACGCCGGGTCGGTCTGCTGCGCGATGTTTTCGGCGATGCGGTTGTCGAGTTTCTCGGCCGTGGAAGCCACATGTGCCAGGGTGCGGTCGATGACCGGTTCGTTGTCGCGCATGATGCGCGACAATGCACCCAGCCCTGAATTGACGGCGTCCATCGCCAGGTGGATCTTGCCGAGCAGGACGGACGGGTTCTCGGAGTCGAACTCGGAGCGCAGGGCACCGGTGGTGCGGTTGACGTTGTCCATCAACTCATGCAGTTTTGCCAGGAGGGCGGCGCGCTGGGCCGGATCGAACTCCGTTCGGGCCGACGAAGTGACCGCGTTGAGATCGTCCATCGACTGCAGCAGTTTCGCCATGAGCGACGCCGGCGAACCGGGATCGAGTTCAGTCTTGATCCGTCCCAGCAGGCTGCCCGGGTCGTCTTCGTTCAACTCGCTCTGGAGCGCCGCCATGATGGCCCCGAAGCCGGCGGGGGCTGAGCCGGACAAAGGTGCGCCGTCGGCGACGGTGTCCTCGGCGGAGCCGGCGTCAATCTTGATGATCCCGTCGCCGCCGAGCGGTGGGCCTTCGGCGAAAATCCTGTAATCGGTCCGCAGAATCAGATTCTTGTCGATCTCCGCCTCGACCTTGACATAGTAGGCGCGGCCGCCCTCCCGGTCGGCGGAGTCGGTCGGGGGCCATTCTGCGCGGACCACTTTGCCGACGACTTGTCCGCCCATCAGCACGGCGGACCCAGGCGAGATCGTCGGCATGGAGGGATCCGAATCGAACCGAATCGTGACCGGCCGCATCTTGCCGGACGGACCGCTGCTGAGCCAGAGGAGAACGGCAATCGCGGTTGCGACGACGACGATCGTCATGAGCCCGACCTTGAATGGATTCCGACCGACAGCCATCGGCGCAAACTCCTAACCTTCTACCAGCAGTTTCTCGTATTCACTGAGTCCCTCGGCATCGGTCAGCGGCCCCGCGGTCAGGCCGTTCAGGAACTGGTTCATCAAGCGGTCGGGTCGGGCGTCGAGCTGTTCGACGGGCGTGTCGCGAAGCGCCTCGAAGTCCGCTCGTGGGCCGATCTTGAGGACCCGTCCCTTGTCGAGCATGACCATGCGGTCCGCGATCCGAAAGGCCGAATCCATTTCGTGGGTGACGACGATGCTGGTGACGTTGAGTTTCCCGGACAAATCGCGAATGAGATCGTCGATGGCGGCGCTGGTGACGGGGTCCAGCCCGGCCGAGGGTTCGTCATAGAGCAGGATTTCGGGATCGAGAACGATGGCTCGGGCGAGCCCGGCGCGTTTTTTCTGTCCGCCGGAGAGCATGGCGGGCGTCTTGTCGCGGTGAGGCAGCATGTGGACCTGCTGGAGCTTCAGTGTGACGACGATGTCGATAATGGAGGGATCGACGTAGCTGTGCTCTCGCAGGGGGAGGGCGACGTTTTCGGCCAGGGTCATGGAATTGAAGAGCGCTCCACTCTGAAAGAGGATTCCGAAGTGCTTGCGGATGTCGTTCATGCGAGGTTCGTCCAGCCCGACGATATCCAACGGTTCGGCCATGTCTTTCGTCCGGTAGAGAATCCGCCCGCCGTCGACGTCATACTCGCCGATCAGGCAATTGAGGAGGGTGCTCTTGCCGCAGCCGCTGCCCCCCATGACGACGATTGTCTCTCCTCGGTGAATGTCGAATGAGACGTTGTCGAGGACCGCGATGCGCTCACCGGTGGCGCTGGTGAAGTGCTTGCGCAGGTTGCGAATCGAAATGACTGCATCGCTCCTGTCGCTCATCGCGCCGCCGTTCCTCGGTCTACCGTCACGGCCGGACCGGCCGCCTCGGATCGTCGCGGAGATGCTACGCGCGATGAGGTCGCGGGGCCAGCCCTTCGCCGCGATCCGAGGATCTGTCGGTGCGTATGTGGGCTTGCCGGTGCCTCTTCGAGTCGTCGGCGGAACGTCGGTTCCGAGGCGTTGACGTGGCGCCGCCGTCTTGTTGTACGCCCGCTGTCGGAAAGGACGAGAGCACCCCGGGGGAAACGCGCCCGGCAGGACTTGAACCTGCGACATTCGGATTAGAAATCCGATGCTCTATCCGGCTGAGCTACGGGCGCCTGTGTCATGTGAGGACTTGCGGCGGCACCTCGGGCGTGCGCCGGCAGTTCACTCCGGGCCGCGCTGGCCTCATATGCGGTATCATCGGGGTATGGGGCAGCGGCGTAAAGCGGGGCCGCGGAGACTACCGGCAATGGGCAATCGGCAATCGTGCGGGTTGCGGCCGTGTGCTGTTCATTCCGTGGCTGATGTTACGAATGTGTTACGACGGAGCATTGCCCGAAGCGGCGCGGGCCGCTAAAGTCGTCAGAGTATGAGAAGAAAAGCGACACCGTTATTGGCTCTGATGATGGTCCTCTCGGCGCCGGTCCTGTGCGCGGCGGGCGTCTTGGAGCATCCCTGCGGTTGTGGCTCGCCCTCAAGCTGCAATCACGAGTCGGATTGTTCTGACGATCCGTGCAACAGCTCGGCGGTGGTCGGTCAATCGCATCGTGCGGTTCACGACCTCATTCTTTCGGCGTCGACGGCGCCGCTCTGCCTTGCGCCAACCGCTGATTCTCAGAGCCTCGCGACTGTCACACACCGTGAGCATTCTCGGGTCCGTGCCCGTGGGCTTCTTCCCTGCCACCCAAGTGACGTTCCCCTCCTGATCTGATCCCCGAACGCCGGCAAGAGATGTCGTCGTGACTTTGTCGGTGCGCCTTGCGCATCGGCGTCGTGACGGTTCGGTGAGGCGTGTCCGTTTCGGGCCGTCTCTGCCATCCATCGAGATCCATCGGGAATCCATCGAATGTTTCAGATGCGTCAGGCGGTACTGTGGTGCGCCGTGGCTTCGTGGCTGATTGCCGGATGTGCGATCGTGGATCCGGACTTCGACTATGAACGAGTGGCTGAGCACATCGAGAAGGCGACGGGCCAGACGGACGTGTATCGGCCCGGCGATGAGGCCGTCGTCGGCCGCCACGTCGAGCGTCTCCTGCAAGACGGATTGACGGTGATCGAGGCGGTTCAGATCTGCCTATTGAACAATCCGTCGCTCCAGGCCGGGTTCCTGGACGTTGGGATGGCGCGGGCGGACGTCGTCCAGTCGGGATTGTTCTCGAATCCGTCGCTGAGTGTGGCGTTGCGGCTTCCCGCGGGCGGCGGGCTGGCGAATATCGACGGAGGGATCGCGCAGAATATCGCCGACCTGTGGCAGATCCCCGTGCGCAGGCGGGCGGCCGGGCGGTGGCTGGACAAGACGATCCTGGAAATCGCCCGGGCGGCGGCGGATCTCGCCGCCGATGCCAAGGTCGCCTATTACGCGACAGTCAGCACGCGGCAGTTGCTCGAGATCAGTCAGGAAAACCTGGGGATTGCCAGGGAGCTTCTGGACTTCGCCGTCGCGCGGCAGAAGGCAGGAGCGGGCACGGTGCTGGACGTCAACCTGTCACGCAGTGCCGTGGCCGAGGCCGAGCTTGCGCTGGAGTCCGCTCGGCTCAAGGCAGCCGATGCGGCCCGGCGGCTGGCCACACTCATGGGGCTGACGACGGACGCCGACGCGCTGGTTCTGGTCGACGGGCTGCCCGAGACGCCGTCTGAGGGGCCTGACCCCGACGCACTGATCGCGCTGGCCTGGCGATGGCGATTGGATCTGCGATCGGCGAGGCAGGCCCTCTCCGCGGCGGCGGCGCGCCTTGCGGAGCAGAATCGCCTGATTGTCCCAAGTGTGGAAGTGGGCGTCGCGCTGGAGCGTGACGTTCGGCAGCGCCAAGGGGGCCGCAAGCTGCTCGCCGAAACGGCCCGGGCATCCATCGCTGGCGGAGGGTTGACAGCACCGGAGATTCAGCCCCGGTCGGAACGTCAGCGCAACAAGCGCAAGGACTTCATCATCGGTCCGAGCATCGGCCTGGCGCTTCCGATCTTTGATCAGAATCAGGCGCAGATCGCCAAGGCGAGCTACGCGCACGCGCGGGCGGCCAAGGTGCTGGAGTCGCTGGAGCGAGCGTCTTCCCAGGAGATTCGCAGCGCCGTCGATCGAGCCCGGACAGCGTGGCGGATCGTACGTTTGTATCGAGATCGCTTCATCCCGTTGGCTCAGAGCAACCTGGATCTGTCGCGCAAGTCGTACCGCGTCGGGAAGACTTCGTTTCTCGCCGTGCTGGAAGCGCAGCGTTTCTTTCTGGACAGTCGCAGCCGGTATACCGAGGCCTCGCGGTCGGCGGCGCTGATGGTGCCCGAACTGGAACGAGCCGTCGGATTGCCGATCGACCAGCTGATCCACGTGACCGGCGAGGAGCCGGCCGCAGACGTCGAGCGGGGTGATCCCGAAGCTGGAGAAGAACCATGAATGCACGATACCGCGCGCGGGACGGATCGGTACTCGCCTGCGCGGGAGCGGCGGTTTGCCTTTGGACGACCGGGTGTCTTCCGGCGACGGGCGCGACGGTGGAGTCCCTGACGGCGGGCATGCTGCCGTCGGTTGTTCAGACGTTGGTCTCGTTTGTCCGGGACCTGCTGTTGAATTCGGCGGCGGCGCTGCTCTTTTGAGCTCCGCAGATTGCCGTCAGGCCCGAAGGACGCCTCCTCATTGATGGAGATTCGAAGACATGAACAGATACAGCACGCTCGCACTCTTTCTCGCCTTGGCGCTTGGTCTTGGGGCCGGAGCGATCGGCACGTATTCGTGGCTGGTTGCCTCGAACGGCCCCGGCGGAAGCTCTCGACCTGAGGGTCATGACGATCACGGCGATGGCGCGGCCGACCACGACGAGCACGGCGACGAGCACGGACATGCGGGCCACAACGAGAATGAAGACGGGCTGGTCAGGCTCTCGCCCGCTGTCCTTGAAGAATTCGGGATCGACGTCCGCCGCGCCGGCGCGGGAGAGGTCGCCCGGTTGCTGACGGTCCCGGGCGAGGTCGTACTCAACGCCGATCAGGTTGCGCACATCGTGCCGCGCGTGGCCGGGATCGTGCAGCGCGTCGACAAGCGGATCGGCGACCATGTGGCGACCGGAGAAGTGATGGCGGTGCTTGAAAGCCGCGAGCTGGCGGAGGCGAAGGCCGCCTATCTGGCCGCGGTTCAGCGTCTGTCGCTGGCCGAGGCGACATTTGTGAGTTCGCAGGCGCTGAAGGCGGATGGCATCCTTCCCGAGCTGGAGTTCCTGGCCGCTCAAAAGGACCGCGATCAGGCGGGGATCGAAGTGCGCACCGCCGAACACAAGCTGCACGCGCGCGGTCTGACCAACGACGAGATCCTGGGCATTCCCAGGGAAGCCGATCGCATGTTCTCGGAGTACGAGCTTCGGGCGCCGTTTTCCGGAACGGTCATCGAAAAGCACATCACGCTGGGTGAGGCCGTCGGTCGCGACTCCGACGTGTTCTTGCTGGCTGATCTTGAGACCGTCTGGGTGTTCCTGACGGTGTACCAGAAGGATCTTGCGGCGGTTCGAGCCGGACAATCGGTCCGGCTGTCTTGCGGTCCCAGTCTGCCTGAGACGACGGGCGTGATCGATTACGTGAGTCCGGTCGTAGAGGAAGCCACGCGGACGGCGACGGCCCGCGCCGTCCTGCCCAATCCGGAAGGCCATTGGAGGCCCGGTCTGTTTGTCACGGGCCGCCTGAAGACGGGAACGGCGCCGGCGGCGATCGTGGTGCCGAAGTCGGCCGTCCAGATGATGCGCGGCCGTTCCGTCGTGTTCGTCGAGACCGGAGCGGGGTTCATTGCCCGCCCGGTGCGACTGGGCCGGTCGGACACCCAGAACGTGGAGATCACGGAGGGACTGGACGCGGGCGCGCGTTATGCGGCGGTCGGCGCGTTCAACCTCAAGGCGGAGATGGTCAAGGAAAGCTTCGCCGGCGGCGGCCACGCCCACTGATCGGCACCGGGACGGAGAGACGACATGATCGAACGACCGATCGAGTTCGGCCTGAAGAACCGGCCGCTGATGGTGGTGCTGGCGGCGCTCGTGATGGCGGCGGGGTACTACAGCTATGGCCGGCTGCCGGTGGATGCCTTTCCCGACGTTTCCCCGAACCTCGTGCAGATCTTCACCCTCACCGAGGGGCTGGCGCCGGAAGAGATCGAGAAGTACGTCACCTATCCCGTGGAGGTGGCGATGACCGGCTTGCCCGGGATCGAGAAGATCCGCTCGGTGTCCAACTTCGGGTTGTCGGTCGTCAACGTCTACTTCGAGGACGGACTCGATATCTATTTCTGTCGGCAAGTCGTCAACGAGCGTCTGACCGAGGCCCGCGAAGAGATCCCCGAGGGTTTCGGCGATCCGCGCATGGGCCCCATCTCGACCGGCATGGGACTCGTGCTGTTCTATTACCTGGACGACACCACGGGGAAGTATTCACTGGAGGAGCTTCGGACGATTCAGGACTGGGTGGTCAAGTTCCATCTCCAGACGGTGCCCGGCGTGACCGAAGTGCTGGGCATCGGTGGATGGGAGAAGCAGTATCACGTCGTCGTGGATTCCAACGGGCTACTGCGTTTCGACGTGACGCTCGGCGAATTGATCGAGCGGATCCGATCCAACAACCTGAATGTCGGAGCCCAGTTCATCGAGAAGGATGCTGAGGAATTCATTGTCCGCTCGGTCGGGCTTGCGACCGGGATCCACGATCTGGAATCGATCGTCATCAAGACGGTCGACGGACGTCCGGTCTACCTGCGCGATCTGGCGCGTGTGGAGCTCGGGGGCGCGATCCGCCGGGGCGTTCAGACGCGCAACGGCGTCGAAGAGGTAGTCTCCGGAATGGTCGTCAAGCTGTTTGGTGCGAATGCCTCAACGGTCATTCAAAACGTGTCGGAGAAGCTCGATGAGATCAACGGAATCCTGCCCGAGGGCGTGCGGATTGTTCCATACTACGAACAGAAGAGCATCGTCGAGGCGGCGGTCCATACCGTGACGAGCGCCCTGTTGCAGGGAATCGGTCTGGTCGTCGTGGTGCTGCTGGTGTTTATGGGCGCCCTGCGCCCGAGCGTCGTCGTGGCGCTGTCGGTTCCATTCTCGGTGCTGTTTGCTTTCATCCTGATGGGATACTTCGGCATCTCGGCCAACCTGATGTCGTTCGGCGGGTTGGCGATCGCCATCGGGATGATGGTGGATGGAACCATCGTCATGGTCGAGAACGTCGACCGCATGCTTCGAGAAGAGCCGCGGATTTCCGGTCTTGCGGCGCTTCGCAAGGCGGACCGACTCGAGGTGGTCCATCGGGCGTGCCGGGAGGTCGGACGTCCGATCGCGTTCGCGATCACGATCATCATCATCGTCTTTCTGCCGCTCTTCACACTTCAGGGCGTGGAAGGCAAGACGTTTCGCCCGCTGGCCTACACGGTGGCGCTGGCCATGCTGGGGTCGCTGTTCTTCGCGATCATCCAAGCGCCGATGCTCAGCAGCCTGGTGATGCGCGCCCCGCGCGCGGCGAGACCGGGGCACTCGAATCCGAGCCGGGAAGCCGCTGTCGTGCGGGCGCTGCTGGTCCTCTATCGCCCGCTGGTTGGATTCTTTGTGCGCCGACGCGGGGCGGCGGTGGGGCTGGCCGTGCTGATGCTCGGCGCAGGCGTGTTTGTTTTCCCAAGGCTGGGGTCGGAATTCACGCCGAAGTTGAACGAGGGCACCATTGTCCTGCGGCTGACGATGGCTCCGTCGATCTCGCTGGTGCAGAGCACGCACACGACGCTTCTGGCCGAGCGCCGCGTGCTCGACATACCCGAGGTGCGCGAGGTCGTGACCCGGATCGGACGCGGCGAGGTCGGGGCCCACACCGATCCGGTCAACAGCGCGGAGATGTACCTGCTGCTCCAACCGGAAGGGGAGTGGCGCCCGGGGCTTGACCAGGCCGGCATCGAAGATGCCGTTCGCGAGGCGGTCGCCGACATGCCCGGCGTGCAGGCGAATCTGACCCAGCCGATCGAGATGACCGTCGATGAACTGCTGGAGGGCGTCCGGGCGGAACTGGCGGTCAAGATCTTCGGTGATGATTTGGATGTTCTCAAGCGCAAGGCCGAGGAGATCGCGACCGTGATCCGTGCCGTTCCCGGGGCGGCGGACATCCAAGTCGATCAGGTGAGCGGCACGCCGCAATTGCTGATCAACGTCGACCGCCAAGCCATCGCGCGATACGGGCTGAACGTCGCTGATGTGCAGGAGGTCATCCGGGCCGCGGTCGGAGGCGAAGTGGCGGGCCAGATTTTCGAGGGGATTCGGCGTTTTGACATCCTGGTCCGCTACGAACCCGAAGAGCGAAACAGACCGGAGGCGATCCGAGACATCCTCATCACGGCGCCGGACGGAGTGAAGATCCCACTCGACCAACTGGCGACGGTGCGGGAGATCATCGGGCCGCGCCAGATCACGCGGGAAAACAACCAACGGTTCATTACCGTCCAGTGCAACGTGGTGGGGCGGGACATCGGCTCTTTCGTGGAGGAAGGCCAGCAGAGAATTGACACGGCGGTCGACCTACCGCCCGGCTATCTGGCGACATGGGGCGGGCAGTTCCGGCTTCAGCAGGAGGCGAACAAGCGCCTTGCCGTCGTCGTGCCTGTGACGCTGGTCGTGCTGTTCCTGCTGCTCTTCAGCAGCTTTCGCTCGCTCAAGAACTCGTTGCTCATTTTGCTCAACATCCCGCTTGCCCTTGTGGGCGGAGTCGTGGGGCTGTGGTTGACCGGTCAGAACCTTTCCGTCCCCGCCTCGGTCGGGTTCATCGCCCTCTTTGGCATCGCCCTCGAAAACGGCATGGTGCTCGTCACATGCCTGAATCAGCTCGTCCATGGTGGAACGGCCATCGATGCGGCGTCGGTCCGAGGGGCGTGCCTTCGGGTACGCCCCGTCCTGATGACGGCCTCCACGACGGCCCTCGGGTTGATCCCGTTGCTCATCTCGACGGGTACGGGCAGCGAAGTGCAGCGGCCCTTGGCCACCGTAGTGATTGGGGGGCTGGTGACATCGACCGTGCTGACCCTGCTGGTGATTCCGGCGTTGTACCGGTGGTTCGCGCCGGCTGAAGAAGGTGTCGTGCTGTGACACGGCTCGGGAGGACTCGCCACATGAAAGAGATCAAAGCCATCATCAGGCCCCATCGGCTCGACGCCGTGCTTGACGCGTTGCATGGACATCCGGAACTCCCCGGTGTCACGGTGTCTCATGTTCGGGGATTCGGCCGTACGGTTGGTCGTACGAAGGCGCTATCGGATACCATGGTTCAATACGGCACCACGGAGATGGTCAAGTTGGAGTGCGTCGTGAATGATGACATGGCTGATTCGGTTGTGGACATGATTCAGGCCGCTGCCCATACGGGCCATTCGGGTGACGGGAAGATATGCATCTACGATGTGCGGGAGATCGTGCTGATCCGCACGGGGTTCCGCTCCACGTCCATACAGTAGGGAACGCTTCATGGGCGAAGATTCCGCCATGCTGGAGGTGCGGTTTCGTATAGCGGGCATGGACTGCCCGGATGAGATCGCGGAGCTGAAACAAGCCCTCGAAGGCGGGGACGGCATCGTGGCGCTGTCCTTCAACCTATTGCAGGCCCGAATGACCGTTCGGTACCTGCCGACGGCGATCGAGATTGAGCGGATCATCGCCCTCGTCGCCAAGACGGGCATGAAGGCGGAGGTGCTGGGGGATTTCGGATTACGCGAACAGTCCCCGATTGCGCGATACCGGGGCGCGTTTGGGATGGCGGTCCTGTCCGGGGCAGGAACGATCCTGGGCCTGGGTCTGAGTGTGGTGCCGGCGGGCACGGTGCATCACACGACGTGGCCCTCGGCGCTCGCGTATGTGCTGGCGATCGGCGCGGCCTGGCGACTCGTCGCCCCGAAGGCGTGGGCGGCAGTCAAGGCCCGACGCCTGGACATGAACGTCCTGATGACCATCGCCGTCGTGGGCGCGGTAGGCCTGGGCGAGTGGTCGGAAGCATCGACCGTAGCGTTCCTGTTCACCGTGTCGCACCTGCTGGAATTCTGGAGCGTTGCCCGCGCCCGCAGGGCGATCCAGTCGCTCATGGAGTTGAGCCCACCGACGGCGCGTGTTCAAGGCCCGGATGGAGCGGAGAGGGAGGTTGATACCGGACAGGTAGCAGTCGGTAGTCGGATCGTGGTGAAGCCGGGAGAGAAGTTCCCGCTGGATGGTCGCCTGGTGGAGGGCAGCACTTCGGTGAATCAGGCTCCGGTGACCGGCGAGGCCGCGCCGGTGAGCAAGGAGACCGGCGACGAAGTCTTCGCCGGCACCATTAACCAAGACGGTGCGGTGGTCGTGGAGGTGACGAAGCGGGCCGGCGACACCGTGCTCGCCGGTGTGATCCTGCTGGTCGAGCAGGCCCAGGCCGAGCGGTCGCCTTCGGAACGGTTCGTCGATCGGTTCGCCCGCTACTACACGCCTGCTGTCGTTGTCGGGGCATTGCTTGTCTGCATCCTGCCGCCGCTCGGGTTTGGGGCCCCCTGGGCGACCTGGTTATATCGATCGCTCATCCTGCTGGTCATTGCCTGTCCGTGTGCGCTGGTGATCTCGACACCGGTATCGATCGTCAGCGGGCTGACCTGCGCGGCGCGAAGCGGCGTGCTGATCAAGGGCGGCGAGTATCTCGAGGCGGTCGGGAAAACTACGGTGGTAGCGATCGACAAAACGGGCACGCTCACGCGCGGGCAACCGGTCGTCCAGGACGTGATCCCCGTGGCGCCCACGACGCCGGCGTCGCTCCTGACGGTGGCGGCGGCCCTCGAGCAGCGCAGCGAACATCCGATCGCGGAGGCGATCGTCGAGCACGCCCGCGAGCGCGGGATCACACCGCAGGCGTGCGAACAATACCAGGCCGTCCGCGGCAAAGGGGCGATTGCGACCGTGGACGGCGAGACGTACCTGATCGGGAACCACCGCCTTCTGGAAGACCGCGGCGTTTGCACCGAGGCCGTTCACCGCCTCATGGAGGACCATGAGGACTGCGACCACATTGTGGTCGCGCTGAGTTCGCAGGTCCGACCGCTCGGCGTGATCCTGCTGGCAGATGCCCTGCGGAAGGAATCGTCGGAGGCGGTCGCCGAGCTTCGGCGGGCCGGCATGGACAGGGTCGTCATGCTGACGGGCGACAACGCCGGCACGGCGAAGTCCATCGCGGAGGAATGCGGCGGCATCGACCATCGGGCCGAGTTGCTCCCCGCCGACAAGGTTCGCGAGGTGAAGGCCCTTCAGGCGGAGCACGAACTGGTGTTGATGGTCGGCGACGGAATCAACGACGCTCCGGCACTCGCTGCGGCGGACGTGGGCGTGGCCATCGGCACCGGGGGAACAGACGCGGCTCTCGAGACGGCCGACATCGCGCTGATGACCGACGACCTGATGAAGCTGTCATGGCTGCTGCGCCACAGCCGACGAACACGGTACATCATTCGGCAGAACATCGTGTTATCGCTTGCCGTCAAGGTCGTGTTCGTCGCGCTCGCGATCCCGGGTCTGGCGAACCTGTGGTTGGCCATTGCTGCCGACATGGGTACATCTCTCATCGTCACTTTCAACGGGCTGCGGTTGTTGCGAGGGCGCGCGGACAAGATGTCGCCAAGGCCGTAGCCGTTCCGGCTCCGGGCGTCAGGGACGCGGTTGACCGGGGCATTGTTCAGAGTCCTCGTGTCGGATTCGCTCCGCCGAGCAGCATGATCGCCGGCGCGTCACCAGACGGCGGTTGGCGGGGTCGTCCGCAGGTCCGAATCCCTCACTTGAAGATAGAGCATCCCCGTCGGCGGACCGATGCATAGTTGAATTCTGCGTCTCGGGTGGCGGCAGAGGTGTGCCGCCGGCCAGCCGGGTTATCGGAGATGGTCGGACGCGTGAAGACAGCCCGTTTTGGAGCCGGACGGCTCTATCATGGCGGGGCAGGGCCGGCATGAGGCTGATGATACGAAAGGTAGCGAAGGGGTGCTCGACGTTGTCCCCGCTGATCCTGGTGGGGGTCGGCGTGTGCGCCGGCTACCTGATCCGTGGCAGTGCGGTGGCGTTGCATCAGACGGCGGCGCTGTCGGCGCGGCCGGCGTCCGAGGCGGTGTGGACCTGCGCAGCGCACCGGGAAGTTCGCCGCGATCGGCCAGGTGTCTGTTCGAAATGCGGCGCCGCCCTGGTCCCTGAGGGGGCGATCGCTGCTCCAGCAAAGGTCGCCAAGCTGAAGTACGCGTGCTCGATGTTCTGCGTTCCGCCGCAGGACAAGCCCGGCCGATGTCCGGTCTGCGGCATGCAGATGGTGCCGGTGTCGCAGGAAGATGCGACGGCCGTCACGGCGACGGCGACGCTGACGCTGTCGCCGACCGCGGAGAAGCTTGCGGAGATTCAGGTTTCACCCGTCGAGCGAAAGTTCGTGTCGACGGAAGTCCGCATGGTCGGGCTGATCGACTACGACGAGTACGACAAGGCGCGGAATGCTCCGGTGCGCCAGGGGATTCACGGTCGAACGCAGGGGCGGGCCGTTGCCCGTCTGGGCGTGACCCTCGAGGCATACGAACCGGATCTGATCTGGATTCGCGTGGGCCAGGCGGTGGACTTCGAGGCGGAGGCGTGCCCGGGTGAGACCTTTTCCGGGCGGATCGTCTTCATCGACGGCCGCGTGGACAATTTCACGCGGACCGTGGATGTGCGCGTCCGGGTTCCTGACATGGACAGACGTCTCAAACTGGGGATGCTGATCCGCGCGGTGATTCGCGTGACGCTCGCCGAGGAGGGCGAGGTGCTGAATCTGAGGCCGAAGGGTGCGTGGATCTGCCCGATGCACGACGAGATGACGAGCGACGCGCCCGGCCGTTGTGACAAGTGCGGGATGTTGCTGCGCCACGCCGAGACCCTCGGCTTCCTCCCGAGCGAAGACGGCAGCAGGCGTCCGCCACTCGTGATCCCGGCCACCGCTCCGCTCGTGACGGGCAAGCGCGCCGTCGTGTATGTCGCCGTGCCGGATCAGCCGGGGACCTATGTGGGGCAGACGGTACGCCTTGGGCCGAGGGCAGGCCAATACTACATCGTTCGGGCCGGCCTTCAGGAGGGCGAACTCGTCGTGACCAACGGCAACTTCAAGATCGACAGCGCCCTGCAAATCCTAGCCCGACCGTGCATGATGAATCCCCCGCCCGAGCAGGACACCGGTCGGACGGCGGTGCCGCCGTCGGATCGACCCGAAGAGGTCACACTGACCGAGGCTCCGCCGGCAGAGGTTCCCGCGCCGGATGATACGGCGCCGATGCGGTCGACTCCGTCGCGGTCGGCGCGAACGCGTCCGAGCGTCATGGCGATGCGCCGGGGCGGATCGTTGTCGGCGCGTGCGGACGAGGTCCCGAACGCGTTTCGCCGGAGCTTTGACGCCGTGTTGTCGGCCTACTTCCGGTTGCAGACCGCACTGAGCAAGGATGACCTGAGAGCGGCGAAGGGGGCGTTCGAAAGCCTGCAAGCGGCGCTCGATACCGTCGACACCGGCTTGCTTGCCCATTCCTCGGAACAGGCGTGGCGGACCTTGCGGGTGAGCCTGGCGCGCAGCATGGAGCGCACTTCGGCGGCGCCGGATCTCGACAAGGCGCGAGCCGCCTTCCGGCCGCTGTCGGATACGATCTACGCGATCGCGTCACGGTTCGGGACGAGCGGCGGCCGGTCGATTCGCCGGTTTCACTGCCCGATGGCGTTCAACAATCGCGGCGCCGACTGGCTTCAAACCGCGGAAAAGGCGGAGAATCCGTACTTCGGCGCGGCCATGTATCGTTGCGGCGTTCTGACCGAAACCCTCTCTACCGGCGCCGCCGGGACGAAGCACCATGATGAGTCCCACCCGTAGCGGCGATATGCCGGATCAACACCTGCATCGGACTTCTCTGGTTCACCGGTTCATCGGGCTTTGTCTGCGCAACAAGCTGGTCGTCGGCGTCCTCACGCTGATTGCGATCGGGTGGGGCGTGGGGGTCGCACCCTTCCCGTGGGATGCCTGGGGATTGCCCCGCTCTCCGGTGCCGGTGGATGCCATTCCGGATATCGGCGAGAACCAGCAGATCATCTTCACCGAGTGGACCGGCCGTTCGCCACAGGACGTCGAAGACCAGATTACCTATCCCCTGACGGTGTCGCTCCTCGGCATACCGGGCGTGCAGTCGATCCGCGGCTATTCGATGTTCGGCTTTTCCACGGTCTACGTCATCTTCAAGGAGGACGTGGAGTTTTATTGGTCGCGGACGCGGCTGCTCGAGAAGCTCAGTTCGCTTCCCACGGATATGCTGCCGGCGGAAGTCCGGCCCATTCTCGGCCCGGATTCGACATCGCTCGGACAGGTCTTCTGGTACACCCTCGAGGGGGTGGATGGGCAGGGCCGGCCCACCGGCGGATGGGATCTGCAGGAGCTTCGAGCGATTCAGGACTGGACGGTCCGGTACGCGCTGCTGTCGGCCGAGGGCGTGAGCGAGGTAGCGTCGGTCGGAGGGTTTGTGCAGGAGTATCAGGTCGACGTCGACCCGGACGCGCTGCAGTCCTATGACGTGACGCTGGAGGACGTCTTTGACGCCGTCAAGAGTTCCAATATTGACGTCGGTGCCCGAACGATCGAAGTGAACAAGGTCGAGTACCTCATTCGCAGTCTGGGTTTCGTCAAGGAACTCGCGGATATCGAGAATGCGGTCGTCAAGGTCGGCCAGAGCGTGCCCATCAGCGTGAAGAATCTCGCCCGCGTGACACGCGGTCCCGCCTTTCGCCGCGGCCTTCTCGACAAGGAGGGGGCCGAGGCTGTGGGCGGCGTCGTCGTGGCTCGGTATGGATCGAATCCGCTCAAGGTGATCGAGAGCGTCCGGAAGAAGATTGCGGAAATCTCCGCTGGATTGCCGCGCAAGACGCTGCCGGACGGCACGGTCAGCCGGCTTCGCATCGTTCCGTTTTACGACCGCTCCGGGCTGATCCATGAGACGCTCGGCACGCTCAACACGGCGCTGACGCAGGAGATCCTCATCACGATCCTCGTGGTGGTGGTGATGCTGATGCATCTGCGAAGTTCGCTGGTGATCTCCGGTCTACTTCCGTTTGCCGTGCTGATGTGCTTCATCGCGATGAGGGCCGCAAAGGTCGACGCAAACGTTGTGGCGCTGTCGGGCATTGCGATCGCAATCGGCACGATTGTCGACATGGGGGTCATCGTCAGCGAAAACATCCTGCGTCGGCTGGATGAAGCCGCGCCCGGCGCGAACCGGCTGGAGGTGATTCATCATGCGGCGAGCGAGGTCGGCAGCGCCGTCGTGACGGCCGTGTCGACGACGGTGGCCGGTTTCCTTCCCGTCTTCACCATGCATGCGGCCGAGGGCAAGCTGTTTCGTCCGCTGGCCTATACCAAGACGTTTGCGCTGATCGCGTCCATCCTCATCGCACTGGCCCTCATTCCGCCGGCGGCGCACCTGCTTTACGGCCGCAGGGTCGGCCGATCGTCGCTGCGGACCCTCCTCCATGTCCTGCTCGCGGCGGGCGGCGTCGTGATCGCCATGATGACGACATGGTGGTGGGCGGGGGCGATCATCGCCGTCATCGGAGCGCATCATCTGCTTGTGGCCCGGTTGCCCCGTGTCACGGGCCGACGGGTCGCCTGGCTGACCAACGGCGTAGTCGTCGTGAGTGTCATCGGAGTGCTCGCTCACCGCTGGTTGCCGCTGGGAGCGGAGCGCGGTCTGCCGCAGAACATCCTGTTTGTCGTACTGCTGCTGGGCGGATTGCTCCTGCTGTTCCGGCTCTTCGAGTGGGCGTACCCATCCATTCTCCAATGGTGTTTGACCCACAAGGCAACGTTCCTCGCCATCCCGGCGGTGTTTGTTCTGGCGGGCCTGTACATCTGGCTGGGACCCGCTGCGATTCTGGGACCGATCGAGCGCGCGCCGACCGAGTTATTCGAGACGCCGGGTGCGGTCGAGCGGCTCGTGGACGACGGGCTGCTGGAGCGCCGGGATGACGGTCTGTTGTGGAGCGACGACGCGCTTGCCCAGCGGCCGGAGGCATTTCGCGCGGCAGTGGCTGAGGCCGGCGTGGCGGAGGATCGGGCCGTGCTCTCCGACTGGGCGGCGGCGCGCAACCTGCGCGATCTGCGGGGACGGCGCTGGGGTGAACCCGACCACATCCGCGACGCCCCACTCACGACAAGAATCCTCTGGACGCTTGCACGAGACTGGAGTGGTACGAGCGAGGAGTTCATGCCGCCGCTGGACGAGGGCTCGTATCTGTACATGCCCGTGACCATGCCCCATGCGTCGATCGGCGAAGTGCAGGACGTTCTTCAAAAGCAGGACATGGCGATCCGGCGGATTCCCGAGGTCGATTCGGTTGTGGGCAAGCTCGGTCGCGTGGAGAGTCCGCTGGACCCGGCTCCGATCTCCATGATCGAGACCGTCATCAATTACAAGCCGGAATACCTGCTGGACGAGCGCGGCAAGCGACAGTTCTTTCGCTTTCGCGCGAATGACACTGACCTGTTCCGGGATGTGAACGGAACTCCGGTGCCCGCGCCGGACGGGAGGCCGTATTCCGTCCGGACCCGCTTCGAGCGCGATGCGGAGGGCCGGCTGATTCCGGATCCTCGCGGCCGGCCGTTTCGGCTATGGCGGCCGGCACTTGATCCTGCGATCAATCCGGGTCGAGCAGCGTGGTCCGGGATACTCCGGCCGCATCATTACGCGGAGGCAGGATTGGCGTCCGGCCCGCCGGATACGATCTGGGACGCGATCGTTGAAGCTGCACGAATGCCGGGCACGACGATGGCTCCGCGGCTCCAGCCGATCTCGGCTCGGATCGTGATGTTGCAGAGTGGCATGCGGGCGCCGATGGGGGTAAAGATCAAGGGGCCGACGCTGGAGGCGATTGAGCAGGTCGGGTTGCAGATCGAGCATTTTCTAAAGCAGGTTCCGTCGGTCGAGCCCTCCGCTGTGATCGCCGATCGGATTATCAGCAAGCCGTATCTGGAGATCGAGATCGATCGGGAGGCGATCGCGCGCTACGGGATCAAGCTTCAGCACCTGCAGGACGTGATCGAGGTCGCGGTCGGCGGTAAACCGATTACCAAGACGGTGGAACGTCGAGAGCGGTTTCCTGTTCGCGTTCGCTACCTCCGGGAGTTTCGCGACAGCGTCGAGGCTCTGAGTCGGATTCTGGTCGAGGGGCACGACGACGCCAGCATGCAGCTTCCGGTGAAGATGCAGATTCCGTTGGCGCAGCTTGCACACATTCACTATGTTCGAGGGCCGCAGGTCATCAAGAGCGAGGACACGTTTCTGGTTGGGTACGTTCTATTCGACAAGCGCGATGGCTATGCGGAGGTAGAGGCCGTGGATCAGGCGCGCGAGCATCTGGCCCACAAGCTGGCCACCGGTGAGTTGGAGCTTCCGGCCGGCGTGAGCTACACGTTCGCCGGCAGCTACGAGAACCAGGTCCGCAGCGAGAAGACGCTGATGGTCGTGCTGCCGCTTGCCCTGTTGATCATCTTCATCATTCTGTACCTGCAGTTTCGCTCTGTGGGTACGACGGCCATCGTGTTCTCTGGCATCGCGGTGGCGTGGTCCGGTGGCTTTATCATGATCTGGCTCTACAGCCAGCCGTGGTTCCTGGATTTCTCGGTGCTCGGGACGAACATGCGGGACCTGTTTCAAGTCCATCCTATCAATCTCAGTGTGGCCGTGTGGGTGGGGTTCCTCGCGCTGTTCGGCATCGCCACGGACGACGGTGTGGTCATGGCGACCTACCTGAAGCAGTCGTTCTCCGAGGCACGACCGCGCGGGCTCGCGGCGGTTCGGGCCGCGACGATTGCAGCGGGCCGGCGGCGCGTCCGACCCTGCCTGATCACGACCGCCACGACGCTCCTCGCGCTCATCCCTATCCTGACATCGACGGGCCGGGGGTCGGACATCATGGTGCCGATGGCGATCCCCTCATTTGGTGGGATGGTGTTCGAGTTGATGACGATGCTCGTTGTCCCCACGCTGTACTGCAGGGTCCAGGAATCGAGACTGCCGGCGCGGTTGGGAAACCTCGCTCCTGCCGTGTAGTGGCCGCGGTTCGCCCGGTCGCGCGCGGCCGTCAGCCCGCCGGCGAGGCGGCGGTGGCGTGGCGCTTGCGGAAACGCTGGAGACCGAGGATGGCGGCGCCGTAGGCGACGACGTGGGCGGGATGGTCGGGCAGATGGACGGTCTGCCCGAACTTGTCGCGGCAGGCGTGGACCATGCCTTCCTGGAGAGCGACGCCACCGATGAAGACGATGGACTCCGTGCACCCGACGAGCTTGAGCTGGCTCATGCACCGCTCGGCGAGTGACTCGTGGGCACCGCGGAGGATATCGGGGACGGTCTTTCCATCCGACACATGATTGATGATTTCCGATTCCGCGAGGACTGCACAGACGCTGCTGATCGGCTGCGGATTGGTGGCCTCGAGTGAAATGCGACCGATGTCCTTGATGTCGACCTCGAGGTAACGCGAGATGCGATCGAGAAACCCGCCGCTGCCGGCGGCACACTTCTCGTTTGTTCGGAACGCCTTGACCTTGCCGCCGTCTCGGAGCGAGATGGCCCGCGTGCTCTGGGCGCCCATGTCGAGGACGAATCTCGCCTCGGGAAACAGGATGTGCGCTCCACGCGCTCCGCAGGTCAGGTCGGTGATCTGAATGTCCCGCTCGCTGAAGCTGTATCGCCCAAGTCCCGTGGAGGCGATGTAGGTGATCTCGTCCCGACGGATGCCGGCTTCCTCACAGGCCGCTGCTATTGACTGGTAAGCGACGGCGTCAAAATCCGCCTGGGTTCGCGTCCTGCCTCTGCCGAGGATGCGCCGGTCTTCATCGATGATGACCGTCTTCGTTGCTCCGCTTCCGAGGTCCACACCTGCGATATATGCCACGACAATCTCCTCTCCATTGCGGATCGCAGAATGCGCGATCCGTCAGTGTCAACCTCTACTCATTGACCCAGATCGTAGGTTCCGTGCCCAAGTCCACGACGTCCTGTTGGTCGGCCATCACATGGTCGAGAGCGAACAGGGCGGCCCCGAGCGCGCCGATGTACTGCGACTCGGGGCCGACGTTGAGTTTTCGTTCGAGCTTGCTCTCAAGCGCCGCCACCATCCCCACGTTTCGGGCCACGCCGCCGGTGAACGTGATTTCGTCTTCCACTCCGACGCGGCGGAGCAGACCGATCGTTCGCGCGGCGATCGCCTGGTGGACGCCGGCCAGGATATCCTCCACCTTCTTTTTTTGAGCCAGGTAGCTCAGGATGTCCGATTCGACGAAGACGGTGCATACGCTGGTGAGGCGAATCGGCCGTGTTCCCTTCAACGAGATCGGTCCGATCTCATCGAGTGTCAGTCCCAGCACGTCGGCGGCGCCGGCGAGGAAACGGCCGGTCCCTGCGGCGCACTTGTCATTCATACAGAAGTCGATGACGTCGCCTTCCGGGCCGACCTTGATGGCCTTGGTGTCCTGGCCGCCCATGTCGATGACGGTGCGCGTGCCCGGAAACACCATCTGTGCACCGCGAGCATGGCAGGAGATCTCGGTCACCTGGGTATCGCCGGCCTCAATCTTGTAGCGGCCGTAGCCGGTTCCGACGACGAAGCAGATATGTTCCCGTTTCACACCGGACTCCTTGAGGAGGGCGTCCAGCCCTCGCTGTCCGGCGCGTTTCACGTTGGCCCCGGTGTCGATCAGCGACTTCGCCGCGATCGCCCGCGAGGTGTCGATCAGGACCGCCTTGGATTGGGTGCTGCCGACGTCGATGCCTGCGGCGTATTTCATGTCAGTGTCCTTGTTAGAGTGGGTTCTCGAACAACTCCTGCCGCGGCGCTCGCACGCGCGAGAGGCCCCTGGGCCATCGGTCGGAGAGCCGTTGAGCGGCGGCGAAGGATGTGTGGCAGTTTCGATGTCGTGGGGCCGGTCACGTCGCAGTCCCCTGTCGGACGCGCTTGTAATGGAGCGCTTCAAAGAAGGCGTCGATGCGGTTTTTCATCTGGGCCTCGGCATAATAGCGCGGGTCCTCGAGATCGGACTCGACCATCAGGGTCGGCACGCCGCGTTCCTTAATGAAGTGCTCGCGCATGTCTCCCTGGCCGGCGGAGAAGAGGCGGCAACTCTTGATGCTGTGGATCACGAGGGCATCGGCGTGCCAGTCCTCGACAGAGCTGCGAATCTGCTTGTACCGCTCGATCAGCGAACGATTGCACAGGTTGTGGACAATCATCTGTTCCGCGATGCTCTCCAACGGCCGCTCGGAATCATGACAGAAACCAAACTCCCACATGCCTCCCACCGTTGAATACGTGCTCTGCACGGCCACCGCGCCCCATGCTTCGAAAAGGTTTCGGAAATTGCGGTAGTAGGGATAGGGCGGCGGCCCCTCCACCACGATGCGGAATCGCTCGTCGTCCAGGACCCCGACGCCTTCAGCCACCATCTTCTCGTAGTGTGCCACCGCCTGATCGAAGAAGTCGGCAGCGGCCTTCGTTCCCCGCAGGGCGTTGATCGGCCCCATCATGTTAATGGCATCAAAGTAGGCGTCATAGGGAGCGGGACGGTTCTTGCAGAGGTTCTTGGCACGGCGCCAGCCGGATTCGGCGCGGGCAGACTCCTTGAGGATGCCGCGCAGCCGGTCGATGTCGAACTTCTTGCCGGTGAGGGCTTCGCATTGTGCAATCAACTCGCGAAGCTGAGTGACGACATAGCGCACGTCTTCGGCGCTTGGCGTTTCCTCGCGCAGGAAGGGTATGTCCAGCATGACCATCGGCGCGTTCATCATGCGTGAGCAGTGCTCGAACCACTTGATATAGACGTTGCATCCGACAAAGTTGCAGACGATCAGCGAGGGTTTTGGAATCGTGCCGCCCTCGCCCACGCCGCCGGACAGGGTGAAGCCCACGTCCGCCTTGACGTAGGCGCAGTTGTCCGAGGCGTACCCCACCTCCTCACTCTTGATGATGTAGGGGAGCGATTTTTTTCGGATGGCCAGTTGCAGGGCGTTGATCTCGGGGAAGACCGGCAGGATGTCGAAACATCGCAGAATCTCCACACAGTTTCCGCTGATCATCAGGTAAGCGGAAGGAACGCCGTTGCCCGCGGCCTGCTTGAGCTGGGTCATCCAGTCGGTCATGATGTCGCGGGACAGGCGATGGACGGTTCCGCGATAGTCCTTGTTTTCCGCTACGGCGGTACGCATGAGTTTATCTCCGGCAGCTCGCAGTTGTCAGTAATCAGTTATCAGTTTCCAGTTTTCAGTTCCCAGCATGGTGGCGTCGCGCAGGAGGATCATTGAGTCTTTCCCCAGGAGCCAGCATTCACAGAAATCCAACTAACCTTAATCAAACAGCATGGACTCCGAGAAGGTTTCCACTTCGTTTCGGGTGGCCTCGAAGGTCCACATCTTTTCCTCGAACTCGACCTTGAGGTGCGGGATGCCGGCGTTGTCCAGTTCCTGGCGAAACAGGACGTAGTCGAACAGCGCCGGCTCACAAAACTTCGCTGGGGCAAAGATGACCGCATCGGCGCCCGCATCTTTGACACGGCGGAGCAGGCCCTCGGTCCGCGGGCGGTCGCGATCGTGGCGGACGGAGGTATATGTGCTGTCGGCGATATAGGCATGGGCGAGGGCGGCGAGCACGTCGCCATTGGAGCGGACGTCGCCGGAAAACAGGCGCCAGCCGACGACAAGGTCGTCGTCGCGAACCTGGCATCCCGCGGTCTCGATGACCTCGATGAGCGAAACCGGGGGCTGTTCACAAAAGGCTCCCTCGATCACGACGTTGACGCTGTCGCGTGGGCGGGCCTTGCGGGCCTGGACCTGTTGGACGAAACCCTCGAGAAGGCCCACATAATCCTCGGGCATCATGCGTGTTCCGGCTTGGACGACGGTATGCAGTTCGGCGGCGGTGACGGAGCCGGCGTGCTTCCGGCGATGTTCGTAGAGCGCGCGCGTGGAGCGCCGGACGCGGTTGTAGAGGTCCAGGCTGCTACAGATGTCTGCATCGGGGATCGAACGACCGACGTGGCGCTCGAGGTTGGTGCGGAAGCGGTGGAACTCGGCGCGGGTATAGGCCGCGGTGCCGGCGCTGTACATGTTTTGGGGGAGGTGGAGGTATTCGACATAGACGTCCGGCGCGTTGCGCTTGACGAGGCTGGCAAGGTTGCGGGCGACATCACAGATGGAACTGAACACGGCTCCGGTGAAGTCTTTCATGTCGCCCCGGAGAAACACCTCAAGGGTGCTCTTGGCGATCGAGCAGATGAACGACTGGAATCGGGAGTCGGCGTGGGAGATTTCGACCTTGGTTCCTTCGCCGAACATGCCGACGGGCATGAGGCCGGCGGCATGGATGATCTCGACGGGGGCATAAACGGGAAAAACCGCGAAGCCACCGACCTCGGGGTGCGTCTGGCGGGCCTTTTCCAGGGCCTGCCCGGGCAGGAGGTCAAGCAGATCGCGACAGTGTTCGACGGTCTCTTCGAGGGTCACAATATCCTTCCGTACGAGTCGCATGAGTTTGTGAGTTCAGGTTTCAACGCTTCGGCTTTCGTTTGTCGTGTCTTCGTCCGGATCGGCGATCCCGTTTTCGGTGGGGTAGCGCCAGCCGGGAAGCCGGGTCTGCGTGCAGGCGTAGTTCATCCGCGCGGTCTTGGCGCGGCGGTCGAGGAGTGCGAGCAGACCGGTGCGGATGAACGGATTCTTGTGTGGGTTAAACGTCTCGCCGGTTTCGCGGGCGAGGGCCTCGTCATCCGCGCCGCGGCTCAGCTCTTTCTTGAACAAGGCGCGGGAATAGGGGGCATCCTTGGCCATATTGCGGGCACGTTCGTAGCCGCGGCGGAGGGCCTCGATCTCGTCGTCGAAGACGCCGTTGGACAGGCCGACCTGGTGGGCGCGATCGGCGGTCATGCCCTGATCGAAGATCTCGAAGATGGCGGAATCGCCGAGGCCCAGGCGTTTCAGTTCGCCGGCAGCGCCGAAGCCGGGGAGGATGGCGTAATCGAGCTCGGGCTGGTTGTAGGTGTTCTTTTGCTGCCAGCTCGAGGTGCGGTCGAGCGAGTCGAAGACGAAGCCGGTCGCGCGAACGTCGTAACGCAGGTCGAGAAAGTAGGTGAACTCGGCTCCGCCGCCCCACTTCTCACCGAAGACGCCGATGGAAGCGACGGGGCTGCGCTGAATCTGTCGGAACAGGGCGACGGCGTTGCGACTGGACGCGGCGGCCTCCTCTTCCGTGAGCGGGGCATAACCTTTCTCGCGTTCGAACCAGCCGCGGTTGAACTCTCTCGCATCGGCTCCGAGCATCCGCATTCCCACGCCGGCGGCCGTGAACAGGACCGCCCCACAGCGGCCTGCGCGGTGAAGTCGGAGGACGCGGGTGTAGGCGTGGGCGATCTGGTCGACGGCGGCACGGTTCCAGACGTTGCCTCGAAGGGGGTTGTTCATGACGACGGTCGCGACGCGGTCGCGCGAGGACGGCTCGTGAAACCGCAGGTCTGGATAGCAGCCGCGATAGCGACCGGTTTCGATGTCCAGTTCCGCAACGGGCGTGTGGTAGCAGCGGCCATATCCCAAGAGGCGGTTCACGTTTCGTTGCTTCAACTCGAACAGCAGACAGGGCCGGCCCTGTCGCGGACCGGTCTCGCCGTCGAGATCGAGCATCTCCAACGCGAAGGGGTCGTCGGCGTTTTCATCTCGGGCGCGGCGGACCAGTTCGATCACGCCGTCGAGGGTGAGGTGCGCGATCAGGGCGTCGATCAGCTCGATGAGGCCGACCTTGAAACGCAGGCCTGCCCGCGTCGAGATGTTGAGCTGACCGGGTGTGGCGATGCGATCTTGGATCATGTCCAGGGCGTAGAGGCAGATCGGTAGGGCGTAGCGGCGAAATGCCCGTCCGCCGGCGTCATCGGCACAGGCGACATGCACGAGAGAGGCCGCGCTCTTGATCCTGCCGGCGCGGCGGTCGGCTTCGGCGGCTTCATAGTAGGACCAAAAGTCTTTGCGCGAGATTTCGCCGATGGGCACGTAGTCGTTGGTGGCGGGATCGAGCACGCCGTCCGACCTTGGCCGCTCGCCGTTTGTCCACTGGAAGAAACCGCGGCGGCCGGCGGACTGCACGCCGGTCCGGCCCGCTTTTTCCAGCGCGGCGATCCAGTTAGGGATGTGCCTGCCGTCGCGAAGGTAGAGGCTTCGAAGGCGATCGTGCGGAGGCAGGGCGGCTCCAAAGTGCCGGGACGATTCGGTGTAGGGCATGTGACCGGTCTGGTCGAGGACCTGGAACGGATTCGCCGTGAACAGATCCCAGAGTCCACCGAGCTGGACGAGGTCGCGTGCGGTGCGGACGTCCCAGGAGATGATCGCGGCCATCGCTTGAAAGATGGGATCGGTGAGGTAGCCGTGGTGGTCGCGCGGAAGGGCGATGACCGTTTTTTCCAGAATCTGATCGGCGAAGACGACGCCGAAGGCGAACGTCTCATCCGACGCGTATTTGCCTTTCATGACGTCGATCAGCCGGTTGGCTTCGAAGGGGAAGTATCCGTGGACTGTCAGGAGCTTCTCGCGGCACGCCTCCGAGCGAAACAACTCCGCCAGCTCGGCGGTTGTGTGGGACGACGTGTTCGAGAAGATGGCGGCGACGTGTTCCACGTCCACCGCTTGTTCGATGGCCTTATAGATTCTCGCCTTGACGTCGCTTCGTTCGGTGGCCACCTCCCAGATGATGTCGGCGTCGCGAAGATCGTCGTATGACGCGGTGCAGGTCGTCCGGGCGTCGAGAGCCTTGGCGTCCTCGGGCCGGATCTGCGACTGTTCGGCGCGCCGCCGCCAACGATCGCTGAGCCGCGATCGGGCGTGCTTCAGTGCGTCGGCGGAGACGTCGAGGAGAATCACATCGACGTCCGTCTTTTGGAGCAGGTCGATCGCGATGCCCTGTCCCATGGTGCCGGCCCCGATGACGGCCACGCGGCGGACGGCGTTGACGCGTCGAACCGCCGGCTCAATCGATTTATCGCCAAATGAAAATGCGTGTTTCATGGTTGCTGGTCCTGCGAATTCAACCGGTGACCCTTCATCGTGCCGTCTCCGTATCCTGGAGGAGGACGGCCACCCCCTGGCCGCCGCCGATGCACGCCGACGCGCAGCCCCACCGCACGCCGCGCCGCTCCATTTCGTACATCAGGTCGGTGATCAATCGAGCGCCCGTCGCGGCGAGCGGATGTCCGATGGCGATCGCGCCGCCGTTCACGTTGACGGTCTCACGATCGAGTTTCAGTTCTTTTTCCACGCCGAGGGACTGAGCGGCGAAGGCCTCGTTGATCTCCCAGAGGCCCACGTCTTTTTGTGAGATCCCTGCCCGCTCGAGCGCCTGGCCGATTGCGGGCACCGGGCCGCGCCCCATCACGCGCGGATCAACGGCCCCGACGCCGTAGGCCGCGATCTCAAACCTGTGGGGCAATCCCTGGCGGTCGGCTTCGGCCCGATCGGCCAGCAACACGGCGCCCGCTCCGTCGCTGATCTCGCTGGCGTTGCCGGCGGTGACCAGTCCGTGCGGCGTCAACACGGACAGTTTCGCGAGGGTCTCGAGGGAAGTTTGGCGGACACACTCGTCGCGTGCCAGGTGCACGGTTTGGCCGGTCGGATCGGTCGTGTCGACGACGAACATTCCGCGGAGGGCGTCGCCGCCGTTGAGGTGGCTGGCGCGGTTGGCCGCGCGTGCGCGGGTGTGGGACAGCTCGGCGAACGCGTCGCACTCGGCCCTCGTGACCTCCATCCTCGTTCCGTATTCATCGGCGGTCAGCATCATGCTCGTGTGGGCGAGGTCGTGGTTGAGCGAGGCGAGCATGGTGTCCTCGACGTCGGCGCCCTCGACGAACTCCCAGAAGTTGGCGCGCGTCCGCGGCGCCCTGAGAATCCGCGGCGTGCGTGACATGGTCTCACCGGCGACGCACAGCACGATCCGGGCGTCGTCTACGCACTCGGGAAGGGCGATCTGCTGAAAGGCGTTGACCACGGTCTGGAGGCCGGAGCCGCAGATTCGCTGCACCAGGAGCGCGGGCGTGCCGGTGTCGAGGCCGCAGCGGAGCGCGACATTGCGGGCGAAGTAGATGTCCTGCGTGCCCGGCGCGGTGAACTGGTAGACGTTGGCGCCGACGACGGCGTCGATCTTTTCAGGGGCGATGCCGCTGCGGCGGAGGACCTCTTCCGCCGCCAGGACCGACAGGTCTTCCGCGGAGCACCGGCTCAGTGTTCCGCATTTGATGCCGATGGGCGTTCGTGCGGTGGCGGCGATCACGATGTGTGGAAAGCGATTGTTCGTCACGATGCTACGTCCTTAGCAGCTCTCCCTGCGGCACTACGATCACGTCTTCGGAGGGTTCAGGGGAGAAGAGGGCCTCGAGTTTTTTGCGATAGGTCTCGGCGACGCTCTTGCGGACGAGCTTGCCGGAGGGCGTCAGCTCGCCGTGTTCGAGTGACGGCTCGCGGTCGGCGAGGACCGCACGACGGACGCGCTGATATTTGACGTCGATTCTTGGATTGATCCGCTCGAGTTCGTCGGCGTAGAGTTCGTGGACAGCGGGGTGTTCGAGCAGGCCCTCTCGATCTATGCCGCGATGCTCGGCCCAGTCATACAGGCGGCCGAAATTCGGATAGATGAGAGCCGCGACGAAATCGCGGCCGCTGCCCAGCACCATCACCAGGCTGATGTAGGGGGATTCATTCACGATCGTGTTTTCGATCCGCAGGGGGTGGACCTTTTCGCCGGTCGTCAACTTGAACGCACCGTCCTTGCGTCCGAGGACGCGCAGCCCTTCATGGGTGAATTCACCGAGATCGCCGGTGCGGAACCAGCCGTCTCCGGTCATCACGTAACCGGTGGCCTCCTCGTCATCCAGATAGCCGTCCATGACGTTGGGGCCTTTGACGAGGATTTCCTGGGCGCTGTCGATGCGGACGGTCACGCCGGGAATCGGAAAGCCGACGAACCCGCTGCGCCACGCATTGTCGATCATGGTCAACGTGACACAGGGTGACGTTTCGGTGAGGCCCCACCCCTCGAGGACGGGAATGTTGCGCTCGCGATAGGCCGCGGCGACCGTCGCGGGGAGCGAGGCCCCTGCCGTCATGACGAACCGCAGTCGCCCGCCGAAGACCGTTTTCGTAACGGCTTCGCTCTCGCGACAGCGCCCCAACAGCATGTCATGGACGCGCGGAACGCTGAAAAACAGGGTCGGATCGTACGCCTTCCAGTTGTCGACAAGGCGGTCCAGGTTACGACCGCGCGAGTCGTCCAGGCACAGTTCGCATCCGTGATAGAGCGTCATAAAACGCTCGAACAGCCCACCGAAGCTGTGGTGCCAGGGCAGATAGTTCATCAGGACGTCTTTCTCGCTGACGTCCCAGACGATGGCGAGGGCCTTCTGCTGGGAGATGATGTTGCGGTGTCGGAGCCGGACGCCCTTGGGCGGGCCGGTCGTGCCGGAGGTGTACATGATCATGCACAGGTCACCGGGCCGAATGGATTCGATGCGGCGATCGAGGCGATCAGGCGCCACGCCGCCGGCGGCCGTCAGCGATGCGAAGTCGAGGGCGCCCCATTGCCGGCAGGCGTCATCGAAATCCATGCAGTAGGTCTTTTCGACCCAGGGGTGCCGATCTCGTTCGATTTTTTCGAGCTGGTGCGGGCCGGAGACGACGACAAACCTTGGTCGGGCATGACGCAGCACATAGGCGATCTGCGGCGCGTGATAGCCGGCAAAGACGGGGACCGTGACGGCCCCGATGGACATGGCGGCCATCTCAAACATGAACATCTCGGCACGGTTTTCCGAAATCATGCAGATCCGGTCGCCCTGGCGGATGTCCTGTTCCATCAGGTGGCGCGCGATCTGCCACGTTCGGTGGGCAAACTCGCCCCAACTGAGTGCGTGCGGCGTGTCTCCCACGCGATAGCGGATGTAGACGCGATCTTTCCATCGTTCGGCTCGCGATTTCAACAGGACGCCCAGAGACGGCTCGAAATCGCCCAGCGGGAGCGGATGGGTGTGCTCCTCGCCCATGCGCTTGATGCCGATCCGCTCATCGAGGGCGCGGGCGGTGGTCTGGCAATAGGCGAGGCAGGAATCCCGAAGGAGGTCTTTTGTGAGGCCGAAGCGCTCGTCGGGTGGTTTGACGGCGTAGGCGGGACTCATGGGGTCGACGCCCGCTCGTCGCTGCACCAGATAGGACGCCACAAAATAGACGATGCTCGTGGCCAGCTCCTTGATGTGCGAGCAGCCGACACGTCCGCCGACGCGGTTTCCGATCTCGTTCAGAACGCCCCGCTCGATCCGCAGGCCGACGAGGCGTTCGGCAACCGCCTGCACCTCGTGGCAGACGGGAAAAGGCACGCGGATCATGTCGAGACGGCTGCGCGTGATTTGCTCGTCGGGCAGGTAGATGTTGACCTCGAGCTTGATGAGGTGTTCGCTGTCGAGCATGCTGCCGACCACGACGAGGTTCTCCGGACCGGCGTCATACAACTCGACACTGATGTTTCGTTGCGCGGTGAGTTTCATGTTTCCGTTTCCTGAAATGCCTCCGTCCGCCTGCCGCTGCCGAGAGCGGATCGCGCGGGCCATGGACTCCTGTATCTGACGTTTCAGCGATTTGAAGAGCGTCATGTGCTCTTTCAACCCCGCGTTGGCCGCGTAGCGACCGAGGGGCGTCAGGATCCACTCCTCGTTCGAGAAGAGTTTCACTCCGCTCAGCCCCCGGCCGAGCCGGTCGCGAAACATCTTCACGGAGCTTGTGACGTGACCGATGTGCGCCATGATGGTGGCCCGGTGCGGCGCCCAGATTTCCTCGTAGTGGGCGTCCGGTGGATAGGCCCCCGCGGCCTGACCGACTTCGAAGACCGCCCGGCTCAGCCGTTCCACAAACTCGGCCTTTGTCGGATCCTTGCAGAGGTCCCCCATGCGCAGGTCGAGAAGCTCGCCGTCCGGGCGAACCGTGTGGATGAGTCCGCCGACGTTCAGCACGATGGAGATCATGGCCTTGTCGAACTCGATCCGGGTACCGGGGACGTCGGCCATGTGCTTGTAAGGATAGCCGTGGGCATCGAGCACGGCGCAGACACGGTGGCGTTCGGCTTCTCCGCCGCCGGCGAACGCGATCCACCCCGTCGGTTCGAGCAGATAGACCGTGTCGGGGCCGGCGCCGCGCCGCCCGCCGGCCTGGAACGACACGCCGCGGATCAGCCGGTCGAGCAGCCGCTCGATCATCGACTCGTCCACGCCCGGCAGCCGCTGCATCAGCCGGGACTCGTTCAACTGGTCTTCGTAGGTTCGGAGCGTCTGCTCGGCGAGGATTCCGTTGGGCGGGACGAGCAGGATCGGGACATGGCGACGGATGTCGTCGACTGAGCAGAGGTGGCCTCGCTCCGCCAGGTTTTCCAGATATCGCGTCATCTCCGCGGTAAACAGCCCGAGCTGATCCGGATTACAACAGACGATCAGAAGCTCGGGCATGCGGTCTCGCGTGTCGGCTTCGAGCAGGTTGGCGAAGATGCGGTCCGCGAGCGAGACGGTCCGCAGCTTTCCGTCATCGAGGAGGGTGAGTGTTCCGGCCCTAGTGAGCGGCCCGGTGATTCCGTCGCCGCCGCGGCCGATGAAACAGTCGGCGTGGGCATGAACGAAGAACGCCACCCCCAGCGCGCCGGGCGGATGAATCCCAAGTTGTCCTTCATTCAGCATGACGCACATCACTCCCGTGTTCGATTGCGGCGGCCAGCAGTCTCCGGCGGGGGGCGGCCTCGGGGTTCCATTCGCCTGCCGCGATCGTCATGGCGCGTTTCCTCTGTGCCCACATGTGTTGGCCACTTGCGATCCGCACTCCGCGAGGCCCAGCAGGGCCGCCCCGTAGGCGCCGGCGTGTTGCGGCAGCGGCGGCAGGAGCACCTTGGTTTCCAGGACTTCCTCCAACGCTCGCACCATCGCCCGGCAGTAGGAGACGACGCCTCCGGTCGCGCCAACGGGGCCGTTCGGGGAGGAGAGCATTTCAAAGACTCGGGTAGCAATGGATCGGAACAGGCCCATCGAGATGTCCTCGCAGGGTTGCCCGTCCTTGATCCGCTCGATCACCTCGGTTCCGGCGAAGACCGTGCAGAAGCTGTTGAGGGTGCTCCGCGAGGTGGACTTCATCGCCATGGCGTCGAGTTCCCCCAGCGGCACGCCGAGCTTGTGTGCGATGGATTCCAGGAACGTCCCCGTTCCCGCGGCGCACTTGGCGTTCATCCGGTAGTCCGCCAATTGTCCGTGAGCGTCGAGGCGGATCACCTTGGTGTCCTGTCCGCCGATATCGATGATGTTGCGCACCTCGGGATACCAGGCGCGGGCGCCTCGGGCGTGGGCGGTGATCTCGGTGACCTTGCGGTCGGCGATTCGGACATGATCGCGTCCGTAGCCGGTGGACACGCAGCGGGCGACGTCGCCGGGGGTCCGCTCGGCCTTTGCCAAGGCGTCGTCGAGCGCTTTCGAGGCCGCTTCGGCGTAGTCGAAGCCCGATGGGACGACGGCGTGCCACGTCAGCCTGCCGGACTCGTCGAGCACGACGCACTTGGTCGCCGATGAGCCGACATCAATACCGACGCAGACCCGTCCGCTCATGATCGCCGTCCCTCGAGTTGCTCGATGAACGCCTCGATGTTTGTCATCGTCTGCGCCGTCGAAAAGAACCGCACATCGCTGAGATCGCCGTCGATGACCAGCACGGGCATCTCGCGCTCGTCGCGCAGGCGCTGGGCCATGCCGAATCGGGAGTTCGTATTGTTCGGGCAGGTCCGGGCGTTGTGAAAGATCACGCCGTCGATTCCGAAGTGCTCGAACATGTTGACCAGAAACGCCTGCTTGGTCGTCTCGTCGCGATTGATGAAGATTTCGATGCTCGTGCGGGCCATCCACTCGAGCGGATCGCCGCCGTCGTATGGGTCGAACGCCCACGAGTTGCAATAGGTGCTCGCCGCAATCACGGCGTGCAGATCGAAGCACTTTTCCGACAGCTCGCGAACCTTGGGCCAGACGGGCATCCCCTCCCAATAGAGTCGCCATTGCTCGTTCGGCACCGCGCCCACGCCGTCGGCCATCCGCTGCTTCATTTCGGCGAGGAGCTGCTCGTAGTAGTCGATCGCGTCCTGCGAACCCCGCATGAGGATGACCGGGGCCATGTGGATGAGGCCGTCCCAGAAGGTCAGGGGGGAAGGTCGCGCCCGCGCCGTCTCCAGCACGTCGTGCCACAGGCGGCTCGCGCGGCTCGATCGGGCGACGACCTCCGACAACCGCTTCATGTCGAGCAGCATCCCGAATCGCGCTTCGATCTGCTCGATCAGGCGGGCCAGTTGGCCGCGAACGAACGCCACATGGGCGGGCGTCACATCGCCGAGGTGCGGCGGCGGGCAGACGCCCATGACCGCCGCGTTGTGGCGGCGGCCGAAGAAGTTCCACCAGTCCTGCACTTCGCGGCACTGATTGGTGCTGTAGGCGAGGAGGTCGGGCGTCGGGGGGCCGTCGATGCCGAAGGCCTCCTTGAGCGGGCTTTTACCGGCGAGGGCGGCCCCGATGTCACTGTTCATGTAGGAGCACGATTCGGCGGCATAGCCGACGCCGACGGCGCGGGGGACGTATTCGTGAGTGACCTTACGTGCCCCCAGGAGCGCGCCGTGGTTCTCGGGGAAGTAGACCTCGAAGCCGAAGGCCGAGAGGATTTCACACGGACCGACGGACGTACACCACGCCACACGCCGTGTGGGATCCTTTGCCGTAGCGTCCAAGTTGAGAAAGTAGGCGCGCATCAGCGACCGGAGACGCTTCTGTGCCCTGATCTCAACTCGTTTCACCGCGACACTCACTGCAACCTCCTCGCTGCGCGACATCTGTCCGGCAGCCGCCGGGCGTCGCTTACGGCACAACAATCGACCGCAGCGCCAGGCCTTCCTTCATGACCTCGAACGCCTTTGGAAGGTCGTCGAGGCTGAACCGATGGGTGACGATCCGTTTGACGTCCACCTTGCCCTGCTCGACCATGCGGATCAGGGGGAGATAATCGACGGGCCGACAGCCGAGCGACCCGACGATTTCCAGCTCCTTGAACATGATCTTGCCGGCAATAATGGAGATCGCCTCGGACGTATATCCGACGACGCAGAGCCGGCCGCCGACGCGCACGCTGTCGAAGGCCATTTCGATGGTCTTGGGGTTGCCGATCACCTCCATGGCGATGTCGGCTCCGCCGCCGGTCAGCTTCTTGATCGCCTTGTCCACTCGGTCGACCTTCGAGGCGTTGATCGTCTCGGCGGCGCCGAACTCGCTGGCCCATTTGAGCTTTCGCTCGTTGATGTCCACGGCAATCACGCAGCCCCCCGCCGCCGCGGCCAGTTGCACGGCATTCAACCCCACGCCGCCGCAGCCGAAGACGACCACGCGATCGCCGGGCCGAACCCGCGCCCGGTTTTTTACCGCGTGGTAGGGCGTCGAGATCGCATCGGCGATAATGCTGGCTTCTTCGAGGGGGATGGACTCGGGCAGGTCGAGGATGTCCTTGGCCGGAACGGCGACGTATTCGGCGTAGGCTCCGTCGAAATGGTTGCCGAGCATCTTCAGGTTGGCGCAGATGTTCTCCCGTCCCTCGCGGCAGGCGGGGCACCGTCCGCAGGTGAGGACGGCGGGAATGAGCACGTGCTGGCCGGCGTGGACGTGGGTGACCGCCGATCCGATCCGTTCGATGATACCCGACGCCTCGTGGCCAAGGACGATCGGCGGTTTCTTAAACGTGGGGACGCCGTGCTCGATGTAGTGGAGGTCGGTGTGACACACGCCGCACGCCGCGACCTTGACCAGCACCTGGTCGTCCGTGATCGTGGGGATCGGGATGTCCTCGATTTTCAGGCCGCCGTCGGGGCCGTGGAATACTGCTGCCTTCATGGGGGGG
>JBHHVX010000009.1:0-45754 GCA_046754505.1 Phycisphaerae bacterium
TGTCGTCGGCTCCATCACTGCTCCGATTTCATGTGTTTCGAGGGCTCCGCCCCCCCGTTGCAAATCGCTTCGCCTATTATAGTGGCCGGACGGTGCAGTCCTGCGATAATCCCCCTTGTACGTCCCGGCAACGCCGCCGAGCAGTCCCAACCAAGAGGATAACTATGGTTCGCCGCCATTTATTCCCGAAGATAGCGATCACCGCTCTTTTGACCGCCATCGGCGGCGGGCCGCAGAGGGCCGCTGCCGACGATCCCGACGAGAATCAGGCTCGAATCGAACTGGCCCGGGCGTTCGCGGACGACTTGGCGCACGGCAGGTTCGATGATGCGGCGAAGCCGTTTGACGATAGGATGCGACAGGTGCTGCCCGCCGTCAAACTCCGGGCGACGTGGGACCAGATCACCGCCCAGACCGGGAATCTCAAGGGATTCGGGAAGCCACAGGCTCGGACGGAGAGCGGGCTCCACATCGTATATGTCCCCGCGTCGTTCGAGCGCGCCGAACGGGTCCTCAAGATAGTCTTCGACGTGCAGGACCGCATATCTGGATTCTGGATTGTCGAAGGGGCTCCTCCCTCGAAGGACGCGCTCCCGGAATACGCCCATCCCGACCGGTATAAGCAACAGGACGTCGTGTTCGCGGAAAAACCCTGGACGATCCAGGGCAAGCTGACCCGTCCCCGGGCGGGCAAGCCCGGGCCGGTCATCGTGCTGGTTCACGGATCGGGTCCACACGACGAGGACGAGACGATCGGGCCGAACAAGCCGTTTCGCGATCTGGCGGTCGGTCTGTCCTCCAACGGCATTTCCGTCCTGCGCTACCAGAAGCGGACATACGCCCACAAGGACCAGTTCGTCGGGCATCCGTCGATCACGCTCCGCGAGGAGGTGATCGACGACGCCTTGACCGCGCTGCGTTTCATCAGGACGCGACCCGAGGTCGACGCGAAACGCGTCTTCCTACTCGGCCACAGCCTGGGAGGGACACTCGGACCGCACATCGCGGACGAGGATGGCAAGTTGGCCGGGCTGATCCTCCTGGCGGGAACACCGCGTGACTTCTTTGATATTCTTCCGGAGCAGTTGGAATACATCGCATCGCTGCCCGGCCCTCAACAGGAACAGACTCGCAAGGTCCTCGATGAGACACGCAAGACGATCGCTCGACTCAGAAAAGGCGGTGACCCCGCCGGCGCTGCGATTCTGGGGGCCCCGGCCGAATACTGGCTTGAATTGACTCGCATGTCCCAGGCATCGTTGAAGGTCGTCGCCGGCCTCTCGTGCCGGATGCTGGTCCTCGGCGGCGGGCGCGACTACCAGGTGACGAAGACCGATTTCGACCTCTACCGAAGAGCCGCCGAACATCGAAAGGGCGTGACATTTCGCTGGTTCGACAAGATGAACCACCTGTTTATCCGAGGCGAAGGCAAAGCGACGCCCGCTGAGTATGGCGAGCCGGGGCATGTCGACGAAGCGGTGATCCAGGCGATTCAGAAGTGGGTCTTGAAGGGATGAGGCGCCCTCGTCCGGCCGTCGCCTGGCGCCTCCGCCGCTCGGCGATGGTAAAGGGAGGCCGTTGGGTCGTGATGGAGCGGCTCCCACGCGGTCGTGCGATTCAGATAGCGGTCTGTTCTCGATCCGGTTCGCACGAGGGCATAGGCGATTCCATCGCGAATCGCTGGTCCGTCGAGCAGCGCGGGTCGGCGGTGGATGGCCGCATATTGCGTCAGCCCCCAGTCGCCATAGAGTTCGCAGCGGTCGTCAATGAAGACCCGGGCGGCCGACACGTGGTAGATCAGGTATCCGCCATAGAGCATGTCATTGAAGACGCGCCCGTTGCACGAGCCTGCGTCAAGCTGCGCCCGCAGAACCTCGGCCGCCTCCACGGGCCAGACCTCGTCGTCGAGCCTGGCCCAACTCGAACCGACAAGCGGACAGCGCATGCCGGAGCTTTGCAGCAGCAGCGCCACGGCCACCAGTCCGCACGGAAGCGCCATGCCGCGCAGAAGTTCGAACCGTGGGCGACGCGGGGAGCGCTGTGACAAACTCGATCGTCCGCCCAATCGCTCGATGAGACCGCTGCAGGGCAGCATGTCCGCCAGAGCGATCGCGGCCGTGACGGCGAACAGCGGGCCGTGCCGCACGCGACTGAAGGCCATGACCAGCCATACGAGCGGAACGAGCCAGGTGATGCGCGGTCCGCGGTGCCAGGCCTTGACGAGAACGACGATATATACGCATGTCAGCGAAAGGATCATCACCCCCTCGATGCTGCCGGCCCGCAGCGGGGCGTGCTCAACGATGAGTTTCGGCAGGACATCGGAGCCTAACAGCCCCAGCCAGACGCTCGGCAACTCCGGCCCGTACGGATTGACGAGAACGGCCGCGAACGACAGGCAAAGGACCGCCCCGAACAGGACCGGACAGGCCTTGCCGTACGGGGCGAAGCGCCGCGGTAAAACGATCGCCGGCCCCAGCACGAGGGCGGTTGTGCCGATGGCTCCGAGCACGCCGCCGTGGATGTTGGTCCACACGATGAACAGGAGCGGCAACGTCAGCAGGGAGCGTGACGGTCGTCGGCCGGCCGAGACGTCACAGAGCAGTCCGTACATACCGGCCATCAGCGCGATCGTCACGAGGTGCGGCCGCGGGATGAAATGGTAGCTGCTCGCCCCGGCGACGAGCAGGAGCAGCACGGTTGCCAAAGGCCACGGCAGGCCGGCACGGATCAGCCGTCCACCGAGGCCGGCGAACATGGCGGCGAGGATCGTTACGGCCAGCAACAGGAGGCCGTCCAGCCCGGCGATGCGGTGTACGAGCGCCATCGCACACTCGCCGAGCCACTGCTGGGCAATCCACGGTTCGCCGAACTTCGTGAAGCTGAAGGCATCGGTCGTCACGACGTCGCCGCTCTGCAACATGCGTTCGCCGACGACGGTGTGCCACAGCGTGCCCGGATCGCGGAGCATGCGCGATCGGCCGGCTGCCAGAAGCGTAATCCAAGCGACCAGGAAAACGACGGTCTCCGGCCGCAACCATCCTGTCTTTACAAGACCTTTCACCGCCTCTATCGTCGGCGCGGATCGCCGGGGACGATAGGACGATGACAAGAATCGCAGGCATCAGAAACGGGCGTGTTCGCGGACGTCGGCAGCCGTGCGATGTTCGCATCGATGGCGAAGGCCGGATCGAGCGGGTCGGTCCGCGATTATCCTTCGCTCGCGGACGTCGGGTGATCGACGCCGCCGGTGCGATGGTCATGCCCAGTTTCGTGGACCCGCACCTACATCTCGATCTGGCCTACTCGCTCGATCTGGTGAAGCCCAACCGAAGCGGGACGCTGGTCGAGGCCATCCGCCACTGGGATAGCGCGAAGCGCAAGCTGACGGCGGCCAATGTCCACGAGCGGGCGATCCGGGCGATCCACGCCGAGGTCGGCTTCGGCACGGGACATATTCGGACGCACGTCGACGTGGGGACCCATGCCGGTTTGCGCCTGGTCGAGGGCGTGCTCGCCGCCCGCGACGCCTGTCGCAGCATGGTGGACATTCAGGTCGCGGTCTTTCCGCAAGACGGCATTCTTCGAGACCCGGGGGCGCTCGACCAGATGCGGGCCGCGATGGAGATGGGCTGCGAGGTCATCGGCGGCATCGCCCACAACGAGCGGACCGCGGATGACTCGAAACGCCACATAGAGACGTTGTTCGAGCTGGCGGCCGAGTTCGACGCCGACATCGACTGCCACATCGACGAGACGGACGATCCCACGTCGCGCTGCACGGAGTATCTGGCGGCGATGACCCTTTCATACGGCCGGCAAGGGCGCGTCACGGCAAGCCACGCGTGCGCCCTGGCGAGTTACGACGACGTTCACGCCCGAAAGGTCATCGATCTGTTGCGTGAAGCCCGGGTCCACGTCGTGACGAATCCCGGCGTCAACCTCCACCTCCAGGGCCGCTTCGACCGATATCCCAAGCGCCGCGGGCTGACGCGGGTCCGCGAGTTGCTGGCCGCAGGCGTGACTGTCGCCGCCGGTCAGGACTGCATCCGGGATCCGTTTTATCCGCTCGGAACGGGCCAAATGCTTGAGGTCGCCTACCTGCTGGTGCATGCCGATCACATGAGCGCGCCCGGCCAACTGAAACAGGCCCTCGATGCCGTCACAACCTCCGCCGCGCGGGTGCTGCGACTGTCGGGATACGGCATCGCACCGGGGAAGCGGGCGGACCTCGTCGTCCTGCCCGTATCGGACGAGCTGGAGGCGATCCGCACGCGTCCTATGCCGACTCATGTCATCAAGGGCGGACGGCGGGTCAGCCCGCTATAGCGGAGAGCCGCCCGCGCCGCTTGCCGGAACGCCGCCTGATATTGCACCTTTACTTCAAGCAGCCTCGGTGCAGACCCGATTACGACACAGTTGCCGCCTGATGACGCGGGCTTCCGGAGAAGCCGCAGGCGGTGTCAGCAGTCGTCCAGATTCCATGTGGTCTGGGCGACCGGATCGACCGGTGCTGCCAAGCAGGTGTGTAATCGAGAGGTGAACAGTATGAAGCGGAACGCATTTACATTGGTTGAATTGTTGATCGTCGTGGTCATCCTGGGCATCCTCGCCGCGGTCGTCATTCCGCAGTTTACGGACGCCAGCACGGACGCCCGCATGAGCTCGCTGACGACGAACCTGGCGACGATTCGCGGTCAGATCGAACTCTACAAGCTCCAGCACGGGGGCAAATACCCGAACCTGACCACGCCGGTGACGTTCGTGGACGCGATGACCAAGAAGACGGATGTCACCGGGACGGTGAAGGTGACCGGAAAGTACGGCCCCTATCTCCAGGCCATTCCGAACAATCCGTTCACGGTGCCGCCGGCCAACGATGTGACCAACACCGCCGCCGCGGCGACGAAGGCTTGGAACTACGATGAGACGACGGGCGCTTTTATAGCCAATGACGGCGGAACGACGAACGGTACGGCTCACAGCGCGCTCTAGGTCGCTCGATGAGCGGGCGCCCCATCCCCTCTGGGGGTGGGGAACGGACGATCAAGCAGCCGGTGCGCCGCGCGGGCTGAAGCCCGCGGCTCGGAGTTCGCACGGGCTTCCCCAAGCCTCCTCCCGGAATCCACTGGACCGGCCCGGTCTGACGACCTGCGACCGTTCCCGTCCGCAGCACCTCGCGGTCGGAAACGGTCGTCGCCATTTGCGGACCGTCCCGACCGGTCCGATACGGGCGTGCGGCGTCCGCGTCGAATCGTACACTTGTACAGACGCCGTCCGAGGCGTGCAACGAGGGTTGGGCCAATGCCAGTGCCGGATAGGCAACATCGACGGAGCTGTGCAGCGCGCCCGGCATTCACCCTGGCCGAAGCCCTGCTCGCCGCCACCATTCTCGCCGTTGTCGCGGCGTCGGCGACGCTCCCCTTCATCTCCGGAACCCAACAAATGCAGGCATCCGCACGGCTCGAGCAGGCCACCGCGCTCGGCCAGGCCCTGATGGAGGAGATTCTCGCCCGCCCCTTCTTCGCGCAAACCGAACGGCTCGCCGCCCCCGGTCCCGGGCCGGGCGAAAAGACGCGAACTCTGTTCAAAAACATCGATGACTTCCACGGTCTAACCGAGTCCGCCGCAAACGTCCGCAACTACCAAAACACGCTCATCACCGACGCCGGTGTGTCGGACCTGTGGCGAACGGCCTCGGTGCAGTATGTGACGTTTCCCGATCAAGATGCGGCAGATGTAGACAGCTTTGTGCATATTCACGTGACGGTCTTCGATGGAACCGATCCGATTGTGACGCTCGATCGGATCGCGGCGCGGGAGGACTGAATGGCGACCCAACCGTCCGGCTTCATCCTACGTTCTCGGCGTTCGGCCTTCACCTTCATCGAGTTGATGCTGGCGGCCACGATCACCGCGCTGGTGGCCGTCGCCGGTTCCACGCTGATCTTCGCGACGACCAACGCCTCGCTCGCAGTGCGCGATGTCCGCACCATCAACACCGCCGGGAACTACGCCCTCTCACGCGTGGGCATGGCGATCCGTCAGGCCCGGGCGATCGGCCAGGTCACGCCGACGGCCGTCGTCTTGTGGACGAGTGACCGCAACGCAGACGACGTCGTCAATCTCGACGAGATCGCGATCCTGTCGTACATCGCCCTCGACAAGCGGATCGTGTTCGAAGACGTCGCGCCGCCCCCGACCGGCTCGCTCGCGGCCGTGCCGACCGCTACGTTCACGAACGTGGCCTTGGCCGAAGCGTTGATCGGGACCGCGACCGCACGGTCCGTCACTTGGGCCGACGGCGTCCAGACGCTGGCGTTCACCGGATACCCCAGCCTTGTGCAAACGCGGCTCGTGGAGGTCCGGTTCACGATGGGCTCCGGCCCCAGCGAGGCGGCGTTCCAGACGGATGCCAGTCCTCGGGCGCCGGCGGACTATCTGTTCGTGGCCGCCGCGAACAGCGCGCCGCCGGCGGGTTCGACTCGCAAGCGGCGCAAGCTCGTGTCGCAATGGGACGGATGGTAGGGCGTCACCGACGTAACCATCAGATCGGTTGCCCGATAGGAAGTGAATCATGCGCGGCGTGGAACGATCGTGGCATCGAATCGGCGAAGCTCGGCGCCCCGCCTACATCCTGATCGCGGTGCTCGGGCTGGCGGCCGTGGCGGCCACGCTCGGCCTGTCGTTCATCAACGCGAACAGCACCGTGATCCCCCAGGCCGTCAACCGCTATCGAGGCACCCGGGCGCGGTATCTTGCGGAATCCGGCATCGCCATCGCCCGGCACTACCTGGTCTATCCGCCGGCGACCGTTGCAGTCGGTTCCTTCTGGACCGGCGCGGCGGGCATCGCGATCGATTCCACAATGGACTTCACCAACGTCACGATCGTTCAGGATGCGGCGGATTCGAATCAGTACATCATAGCGGCCACGGGCGTCGCTCACGACTTCGACGGCGTGACCGTCGTCGGCAAGCATTCCATCACCGCCTCGGTGCTGCTGCCGGCGCCGCCGACCTGGAGCATTCCGTACGCCTATCTGGCGACGTCAACTGTCGCGATACCGGCCACCGCAGTCATTAAGGGCAATATCCACTCCAACGCATCGCTCTTCGGCCAGGGGACCTGCCAGGGAAATGTGTCCGCGACCGGTACGGCGACGTGGTTCGGCGGCGGTCCGCCGGCATCGGTGACGTCCAAGGTCAGCGCGTTCAACGCGCCGGCCGTGGATCCCTCGGCCTACGCGAACTACCGACTCAACGGGCACCGTTACACCGCGTACAACTACACTAAGACCGACATGGGCGACCTCGACGCCGCGGCGTTGGACACCGTCGATATGTCGGCGACAAATCCCGGCCGGATCATCCGGGTCCCCGCCGGGGCGTTCAAGCTCAAGAAGAACGTGCAGTTAACTGGGACGCTTCTGGTCAGCGGCGATCTGCTGGTCGATAACAGCAACGTCCAACTGGCGGCCGTCGATGGTTTCCCTGCTCTCGTCGTCTCGGGGAGCATTCGCTCTCTCAAAAAAGACGCATCGTTGACCGTGACCGGCAGCGTCCTCTGCGGCGGGGCCATCGACGACGGCGGCACGATCGTCAACCTCGATGTCAAGGGCAGCCTTGTGTGCGGGATGGGCTTCAGCACGACCGGAAACAACGACGTATTCGTGTTTCAGTGGAGCGCCACCCGGTCTCAATTCCTGGATGTTACGAATACCGTGATCCCAGACCCGATCACCCTGTTGAGTTGGAAAGAGAATTGACGGGAATGCGTATGAATCGACATGAATGCACATTGGATCGTTTCACGAAATGCACCCTGACGGCGCTCACAGCGTTGTTGGCGATCATCGCACTCGAGTTATGGGGCGGCCGGCCCACCACGCTGCCGGCGGCGACGGCCCAGATACCGGACACCGGCCGCCAGCGACAGGACATCCTCATCGAAGCGAGAAAGACCAACAACCTCCTGGTCCAGATTCTCGATCATCTGCGAACGAAGGCGGTCAAGGTGCGGATGGAGGACACCGATAAGGACCCGGGCGGGAAGGCAAGGGGCGGCCGCGCGCGCCGTCGATAGGCCGTGGCCATCGCCCGGGTTGGAGACTTGCCTCGATGAGCCGGGGCTTGGGATGGGGAAGAACGAGATGAGACGGAAACGAGGACGACGGCATCGGGCGTTCACGTTCGTGGAGTTGATGATCTCGCTCGTCGTGGTGGCGATCCTGATCGTGCTCTCGGCGCCCGACGACGAGGCGGAAGACGCCGTGGAGGGCCGGCGAGCGACCGAGCAATTCGAGGCCGACGTCGCCTACGCCAAGAGCTACACGATGGCCCGGCCCGACGACCCGCTCATTCTCAAGGTGGACGTGGCCAATAACCGCTACTGGCTGGCACGTCTTTCCGCTCCGGATACGCCGATCCTGCATCCGCAGACGAAGAAGCCCTACCTCGTGCAGTTCGGCGCCGCCGATGGCAGCGCGTCGCAGAAGGTGAAGCTGATCGGCGTCGATATGGCGGGCGACAACGTCCTGGCGTTCGATGCGACCGGCAGCACCGACCAGACCGCGGCCGCGATCGTCCAGTTTTCGTCCGGGGCGTCGCAGTACGAAACATCCGTCTCGCCGGTCGCCGCCCAAACCAGGACAGTCGACAAGTTCACCTTGTCGCTGAGCGCGGCGAACGTCCTGACTTCTCCGACCGCCACGCCGACGGCCACGCTCAGCACCGCGTCGGGCACGACCACGACGACCCCGATGTTGGGGCCGTGACGATGCTGTGGAGCCGGTGGAGTCCGCTGGGGAATGATCGGCGTCTCCCCCGTGGCGTCGGTCCGCGCAGGACCGTGATAGAGAGGCATCGCGTGTGTTGAAAAAGCGGCGGAAACCCGGCCCCATCGGGCTCGACATCGGCACGACCGGCGTCAGGCTGCTCCAACTGATCGACGCGGGTCATGCGCCAGCGATCATCGCCGCCGAACACTGCGAATGGCCGGACGGCGCGATCGAAGCGGGCGACCGAGCGGCCGCCGCGGAGCCTCTCATCGCCGAGTCGCTGCGTCGGCACCCCTTCATCGGGCGGCGCGTCGTGACGGCGCTGGGCGCCGATGAGTTCCAGATCAAGAACATACGACTGCCGTGCATGCCCGAGAAGGACCTCGCTCAGGCCGTGGAATTCGAGGCCCGCGATCGGTTCGAGTTCCCCGACGGCACGGCGCAGTTTCGCAGTCTTGCGGCGGGCGAGGTGCGTCACGGCAATGAGATGAAGACAGAGGTAATTGTCTTCGGGACACAACAAGACGTCATACGGCAGCGACTTCGAATGCTCGACGCCCTGAAAGTTCAGCCCTTGGCGATCGACCTCTCACCGTGCGCGGTGGCGCGGTGCTTCATCCGGTTCCTACGCCGTGCCGAGGACGCCGACGCGATGAACGTCTTTCTGAATGTCGGCTGGCGCGGGACGATGCTGGTCATCACCCGCGGATCCGAGCTGGCGTTCGTCAAGTTCATTGAAGTGGGCGGGCGGCATTTCACGTCCCGCGTGGCCGACGTGCTCGGCGTCTCGAAAGAGGAGGCCGCCCATGTGCGGATCCGAATCATGCGGCAATCCGGCGGCCGCCGCGCAACGGACACGGCATCGGTGGCGGACGACCTCCGTGACACCGTCAGCGACGCGATTCGTCCGGCCGTGGAGCGCCTGGCACGTGAGATTCACCTGTGCCTGCGGTATTTCGCCGTGACCTTTCGCGGTCAACGTCCGGAATGCCTCACGTTCGTCGGGGGCGACGCCCACGAGCCCCAGTTAATGAAGGTTCTCGAAGCAGGGATCGATATCCCTTGTACGATCGGGAATCCTCTGCGCGGCGTGGGCGGCATCGAACGGATCGGCGGACCGGACCGCCGGACGCTGCAGCCGGCGTGGTCAGTGGTGGCGGGACTGGCCCTGCGAGGCTCGCGGTGGGTCGAGCCGGCCGCCGGACGCGCGGGCGGTGGGCCGATGGTTACGCCCATGTCGGCTGCGGTGGGCTAGCGCGACGACGGATGCAACACCGTGAGAGACTGCGATTTCATTCCGACCGACTACCACGACGCGCGGCGGCAGCGCCGGGCACTGAAGACTCGGGCGTCATTCGTTGCCGGACTGGTTGCCGTCATGGGTGTCTGGCTCATTGTCCACCAGCATGATATCGCCACGGCCGAAGCGATGGAGGCGGACATCGCCGCCCAGCGCGACCAGCTCAAGGTACACCTGGCCCGTAAGGAGGCGATGGTCGCGCGGCAAAACCGGCTGCGGGATCGCCAACACCTGATCGAAGAACTGGGCAAACAGGTCAGCCTGGTGGTCGTCTTCGCAGACATCAGCCGCCGCTTGCCGCCCAACATGCTGTTGACCGACGTCGCCGTGGACGCTGACACCTTGTCGCGCTATGCCCAATTGCCCCAGACGCCGGAATCATCCATGACGCCCGCGGGGCGTCGCCGGGCGAACGACCAACTTGCCGAGGCTCCGGACACCCAGGGACCGGACATCGTCCTCGGCGGTATCGCGCCGTCCATGCCGGACATCCTCCGGTTTGCCGCAGCCCTCGAGATGTCGTCTCTGATCGACAGGGTACAGTTTGAAACGAAGGGACCGACCGAGTGGTCCGGCCACCGAGCCGAGCGATTCGAGTTGACCTGCGAACTGGCTGTGCAGGAAGGGTGGACGGAATGAGCGCGATGAAGATGAATATCCTGGCCGTCGCGGTCGTCCTCTCGCTGACGGCCGGGTTCACCTTCGGCCTCTTGACTCCCGGCGTGAACCAGTTGGAGCACAAGCGAGCCGAGATCGCGAACGCCGGCAGTGAGGTTCGCGCCGAACTGGCTCGACTCGGCGACGTGACCGACATCTACGCCTCGATCCTGGAGCTGGATCAACAGATGCAGGATTTCCGGGAGAAGCTGCCGGCCGAGCGGAGGTTCGGCGAGTTTCTCAGCGATCTCTCCGAGGCGCTCAAGGCCGCCGCAATCGAGGATTACCTCGTCCAGCCACGCCCGGCTCGCGAACTCGTATCCGACCGACTGCCGGATGAACTGGGCCTCGTCGCGGGAACGACGATCCTGGCCGTCCGCATGGTGTTCGACACCGATTTCCAGAAGCTGTTCGCATTCCTGAACCGGATCGAGGCCCTGCCGCGTGTTTCGCATGTTGAATCGATGCACGTGTCGGCGACGGAGGGCCGGCCGGAGCGAATCCACGTGGAAATCATCCTGCAGACCTACTACGCCCCGAATTGACGGTCGAACGAGATAGCGCAAGCACGCGAGGAATGGACGATGCGAAAGACTCTGGCCGAGTGGCTGGCGGACGTGAGAGGTCAACTGGGCGCCGACAGGAAGAAGTCGGTGGTGCTCGGGGGCCTCTGCATCGTGCTGCTCGGCGCCGTCGCTCACCTGTTCATGGGCAAGTCCGGGGCGCCGGCGGAGGCGGCCGCCGTTGCGACCGCAGTCGTGTCTCCAGCGCCACAACCGAGCGGCCCGAGGATTCGACCGGTTCCACAGCAGACTCCATTGCCCGTCGCACGCCCGCGGACGCCAGAGCCTCCACGATCGACGCGCCCCGGCCTGAGCCAGTCCTTGAAACGGGATGCCATTCGAGTCGACGAAATGCCCCGATCTCTCGAGCGTGACCTCTTCAGCGTACCGGACTGGTCGGTTTTCCCTCCGGCGTACGGCGGCTCATCGGCCGGCAACGCTGGGGACGCGGCCGGCGAGGGCGCGGCCGGCCATCTCTGGAGTCGACTGGCCGAGGTGATCGCGTCGCGACGAATCGAGCAACAAGGCATCATCGCGAAACTGTCCGAAGAGCTGGCGGCGCTCCACCTGCAGGCGACGCTGACCGGCTCCACGCCGACAGCCTACGTTTCCGGACGGCTCGTTCGCGAAGGCGACACGATCAACGGGTTTTCGGTCGTTCACATCGCCGACCGACGCGTCACGCTGCGCAAGTCCGGATACACACGCAGACTCTCCATGCCTTGAAACACAACCGTCGCCGTCCGACAACCGATTGAAGGCGGAAGGGACAAGGTCCGTCATGGAGAGAGTCCGCATAAAACGAGTGCGACGGCGTCATTCCAAGGCGTGGTGTCGGCGCGGGACACGGATATCGGCTCCCGCGGCCGTCGCCCTGCTGCTGTTGACGACGGGCGTGTTTTCGGATCAGCCGTCCGGCAAGGCCGTTGAAACGACGGCGGACGCATCACCCGAGCAGTCGGTGCGCTTCGGCGACGATCAGCGCGTCACTTTGCATCTTGTCGACATGCCGCTGGCCGACGCGCTCCGACTGCTCTCGGAACCGGCGAAGCGGAACATCATCCTGGCGGACGGGGCGACGGGGTCGGTCAGCGTCAGTATGTACGACGTCGCTTTTGAGGAGGCCCTCGATGCCATTCTGGCGTCGAACGGACTGGGCTATCGCGTGGACGGGGCGTTCATCTACGTTCACCCGCGTGAGGAACTCGCGAAGATCGAGCAAGCCAGCCACCCGGTGGCGTCGCGCGTCTTCCGACTGACCTACATGAACGCGGCCTCGGCCAAGGAACTGATCGAACCGCTGCTCACGCCGCAGGTCGGGCGTCTGGCGCTCACGCCCCCGGCCAGCGTCGGACTCGGCGGCGGCAACGGCATCCCCGACACCGAAGGCGACGCCCTGGCTGCTTCGGACAGCATCGTCGTGACGGACTATGTCGAGCGGCTGGATGAGATACAGAGGATCATTAAAGAGTTGGACGTCCGCCCCAAACAGGTGCTCATCGAGGCCACCATCCTCCGCGCGACGCTCAATGAAGACAACGCCCTGGGCATCGACTTCACCACCGTCGGCGGCATCGACTTCGGAACCCTGAACAGCACCAGTCCCGCCGCCCAATCGATCACCACCGGCAGCACGCCCACGAACCTGCTTCAGGAAACGACCTTTACCGCCCGGACCGCCTTCAACGCCTCGATTCCGAATGGAGGGTTCACCTTCGGGATCATCAAGGATCAAATCAGCCTTTTCGTCCGGGCTTTGGAGGAAATCACCGACACCGAAGTCATCGCCAACCCGAAGATCCTCGCGCTGAACAAACAGGTCGGCCAGGTCATCGTCGGCCGGCGTGACGGCTACCTGACGACCACCGTGACGGAAACACAGGCGATCCAGACGGTCGAGTTCCTGGAGACCGGCACCATCCTGAGCTTTCGGCCGTTCGTCGGAGATGACGGCATCGTCAGGATGGAGATTCATCCGAAGACCTCCACCGGCGGGCTGACGCAGACCGATCTTCCGTTCGAGACGACGACTGAGATCACAACGAATATCTTGGTACCCGATGGCCGCACGATCCTCATCGGCGGGATGTTTCGGGAACTCACGACCGCGAACCGTGGCCAGATTCCGCTCTTGGGAGACCTGCCCATCGCCGGCGCCCTCTTCCGCAGCACGACCGACAGCACGGTCCGCGAGGAGGTCATCCTCCTGCTGACCGTCCACATCGTGAAGGACCAGAACGACGGCCGGGCGAGCGACGAGCTGGTACAGGACATCGAACGGTTTCGCGTCGGGATGCGTCGCGGGCTACAATGGTTTGGTCGAGAACGACTTGCCCAGGCTCACTATCGCTGGGCGACCGATCACCTCGCACGAGGAAACGTCGACCGTGCCCTCTGGGACGCGCGTCTCGCACTCCACAACTTTCCGCGTCACATACGCGCTCAGAAACTCGTCGAGCGGATCACCCGGCGGCGTGCATGGGAGGATGAGGCCTCCATGATCCGCAGCTACGTCCGGCAACGCATCGCCGAGGACCACGGCGTCACGCTCAAGCTGTTCGGACGGCCCGGTCTTCCTCCGAACATCCCGTCCGGCCTCGAGGGGCCAGCCGGTTTCGAGGACGGAGACGTGGGATCGGAGCGACAGTGGGGCCGCGGGTCCTCCACCGCCACGGGCCGCCGCAGGAAGGGACAGTGATGATCATCGTCAGGCGATCTGCACGCACTCTGCGCTGGGTTACACCGGTGGCCGTCTGTGCGTTTCTCGGAACCTCGGGCTGCGCGGAGCCGTCCGGTGGCGAGTCCGCACGAAGCAGCCATGAGGCCGGTCGCGTTGAAGCCCGACATCGCTGGGATGCGATGCGCTCCGGCGCCCGTCTGCAGGTTGCCGAACGTCATCTCCGCGCCGGACGTCTTGATGACGCGAAGAAAGAACTCGAACTGGCTCTGGGGACCGCACCCGACAACGCCGGCGCGTACAAGCTGGCGACCCGCGTATGGCTGGAAGAAGGTCAGTTGGCCAAGGCCCGAGACGCCGTACAGACTGCTGCCGGCCTCTCCAACGATCCGGAGATCGATTTTCTCGCCGGCATCGTCGCCGAGCGATATGACGACCCCTCCACAGCACTCGAGCACTACATGGCGGCGTCAGAAAAGGCGCCGCTTGTCGCCCAGTATGTGCTCGCGCAGGCGGAAATGCTCGTCACCACCGGCCGGCGTCTGGACGCCCTGGCCCTGATCCAATCACGCATGCGCGACTTCGACCGAAACGCTCCGATGCGGACCCTGGCGGCGCGGGTTCTGCAGTTGCTCGACCTGCGCGAGCCGGCCGTCGAAGCGGCTCGCGAAGCGGTCCGGCTCAGCGACGGCGATCCGGAGACCATCGAGGATCTCGGCCTGATACTCGCGTGGGCCGGCCATCTCGATGAGGCCGTCGAGGTCCTGGCGCCGATCGCGCGAGAATCAGAACGTGAAACGGAGGCGGCCGATCACGAGGAGGATGGCAAGTCGAAGGCGTCCCCGTCCATGCCTCCACGCGCGCGCGTGCTCTATCGCCTCGGCGGCCTGCAGCTCGCGGCGGGACAGGCCCTGGCCGCGCTTCGGACCCTGGAAGAGCTGACCCAAACGCGTCCGAACGACGCGGTCGCCTGGACGCTCTGCGGACGGGCCGCGCTCATGGCGGGTCAACCGGAACGGGCGGTTGCCGCGTTGTCCGCCGCCACCCGGACCGGTTCGGCGGGGCCCGAGGCCCATCTGCTGGATGCATATCTCGCATTCGAACACGGTGATTTCGATCACGCGATCGAGTCCGCCCAAACGGCGATTCAACTCGACAAGAATCTCATCGTGGCCTACTGCGTGCTCGGTCAGTCCGCTGAGGCCGTCGGCCTGCTCGATCGTGCGGAGGAAGCCTACCACGACGCCCTCGCCATCGATCCGGAGTCGCCTCTCCCGCGCAAGCTGTTGTGCGACCTGACGCAGCCGACAGCCTATGAGCGGGCAAAGCCACTCTCGCGCAGTGAACCGGGGCCGCATGAGTCCGCGCGGCATCTCGCGGGCGTCGATGAGATGGAGGGATCATGACCACCGGACGACTCAGACCGTGGTCTCAGGTGGACGATGAGGCAGAGGCTGCCATCGCAGTCGATGTTCCGTCAAGCCCGGAACAGGAGGCGAGACCGCAACCGCCGGACACCGCGGCGTCTGCCGGTCATCCGGCATGGTGGGGCCGGCTGCGCGACCACATGACCCTCGCCGGGTGGGCCTTGGTGCCGATCATGCTCGCGGCGGGATGGACGGCCTGGAGCGCGATTCACACCGCGGGAGACACTCCGGCGGTGCCCTCCGGGTATGCCGTGGGAGTGATCAGCCTGCTCCTGTTCTCAACGGGTCTGATGGTCGCGGGTTGGAGCGCCCAACGAGCAACCTTGACCCGGCTTTGTGCAGACGTGCTCCGAACGGGCACTCGCGCAGCCGCTAGGTTCGACACCGGCCGTGCCGATCGCGAATTCGGGCCGCTCTGGTCGGCGATCGACACGCACATCTCCGCAGTGGACGCCCAGTTGGCCGATCTGATCGAGCAGCAGCGAGAGCTCAGCCTCGATCGAAGCGTGGCGCATATGCAAAAACGCCACACCGCCGCAATCATCGACTCGATCTTCGATGCGGTGTTCGTCACCGACGCGTTTGATCAACTCTTGCTGGCCAATCCGGCGGCGGCGTCCATCTTCGGTTTCGATCGGGCGGCGGCGTTCCGCCAGCCCATCGCGGAGATCCTCCACGACGAGGCGCTGTTGCAAGCCATCCGGCAGGTGCGTGAGTCGGACGGCCGGAATGCCAGACGGTGCGTCGAGCACGCGATCGGCGATCGCACCTACGCCTTGACGCTGTCAAACCTGTCCGATGAACGCGATTCCGGCCAGACCGCCGCAGACGGCGGCTCCAATGCCGGGCCGCGTCGTGAGACCCAGGGCGTCGTGGCGGTGTTGCGGGACATCACGAAAGATCGCGAGGCCGCACGGCTCAAGAGCGATTTCGTGTCACAGGTGTCCCACGAACTGCGGACGCCCCTCTCGTCGATCCGAGCCTATGTCGAAATGCTCGTCGATGGAGAGGCGGCCGACGAGACCACGCGCGACGAATACTACGACATCATTCAGACATCGGCCGATCGCCTCGGACGGCTGATCGACAATCTCCTCAACATCAGTCGCATCGAGGCCGGCACGGTTCGCATCAACAAGGAGCCGGTAGCCCTGTCGATGGTGGTCAAGGAGGCCCTCGACATCGTGCGGCCGCAGGCCGAAGAGCGGCACCTCGAACTCACCGAGGAACTGACGCCCGTCATGTACCGTATTCATGCCGATCGCGACACGATTCACCGGGCCGTGTTGAACCTCCTGAGCAACGCGATCAAGTATACGCCCGAGGGGGGCAAGGTACACCTCAAGGTCGAAGCCCACGAAGAGGACCACACGATCTCCATAGCCGTAAAGGATACCGGTGTCGGTATTCCGACGGAGGATCTGCCGCACATGTTCGAGAAGTTCTATCGCGTTGCGGCCAACGCCAAGATGGCCCGCGGCACCGGCCTGGGGCTGAATCTCGTCAAGCACATCGTCGAGACCGTCCATGGCGGCAAAATGAAGTTAAGCAGTGAAGTGGGCCGGGGCAGCACCTTCACGATGATCCTGCCCCTGATGTCATAGCCCGAACGTGCAGGACGGAGACCAAGGAGTTCACATGACCGGAAAGAGCATCTTGGTGTGTGACGACGAACCCCACATCGTCCATGTCGTTGCCACGAAACTGCGCAACGCCGGGTTCGACGTCGTGACGGCGGCCGACGGCGCGGAGGCGTTGGACCTCGCCACACGTCAGCCGCCGGACCTCGTGATCACGGACTATCAGATGCCGCTGCTGAGCGGCCTCGAATTGTGCGCCAAACTCCGCGCCGATCCCAAGCTGCAGAACATCCCTGCAATCATGCTGACGGCGCGTGGGTTCTCGCTCAATGACGGCGACCTGCAAGGGACCAACATCAAGAGGCTGCTGGCCAAGCCTTTCAGCCCGCGTGGCGTGCTGGAAACGGTACGAGAGGTGCTCCAGGCCGCTGAGCCTACGTCCGGCGAGACAACGGGTGAGCCCAAGACGGCCGAGCTTGCTGGAGATCCGAACGCGTGACGCCCACACCGATCCATCCCGCCGCTGCCTCGGGCCACGACCGCGGGGGCTCCGAAGACGTGGGGTGTCTGCCCGAGCCGGAGGTCCGTACACCGCTCTCGTCGGAAGTCTTCGTCCGTCTGACACGTTGCTGGCGCGGTTCCGATGTCTGGCTGAGCATGTGGAGCCACCGGGGCGATCTGGTCGCCAACGATTCAGAGGGTCCGCGTCTGTGGAACCGTCTGCTCGCGAGCGGACCGAATTTCCGGAACGCACTGCGTGCCATCGCCTTGCGGGCCATCGATGACGCGGCGAATGGCAGCGAAACGCTGCCGCGCCCCACCCCGAACCATCTCGGGCCTTGGCAGCCGGACCTCGGCATCCTCGCCATCCCGGTCCGGCAGCGGCGGCGCGTGCTCGGCGTCCTGCTGGCCGGCGTCGTCCTCGTGGATGAGCCGGACGAGGCGCTCGAGCGGCTGTGCGGGCAGTGCGAGGTCGACCGAACGGTGACCAAAGACCTCGCCCGTCGGATTCGGCCCATCCGTCCCGAGGCACTCGACGGCGTCGCCGATCTTCTCGACCTGACCGTTGACCAGGCGAGAGAAATCGACAAATGCCGATATGAGACCGTCGACCTCGCCCGGAATCTCAACAATACCTACGAAGAACTGAACCTGATCTACCGCATCAGCGCCCGAATGGGGATTCCACAGCATCCGATCCGGATGCTCGAACAGGTGGGACGCGAGACGCTCCCGGTGTCCCGCGCGTCGGCGATCGCGTTCGTTGCACACGATCCCGAGAGGTTCAGCGCAGCGCCGGACGCCGCGGGTGTTTCCGCGACGGAGGGGATCGACGAACGCGTTGTTCAAGTGGGGAAAGGCGCTCCGAGCCTTGAAGACGTGGGACGTCTTGCCCAGGCGTTGAATATCGAGACTCACCGCGACCGGGATTACTTCCTCATCAACCAGGCGGCCGCTGCGGAGGAGCTGGCGTGGGCCTCCGCCTGGCTCCAACACATTGTCGCCATCCCCCTGTATGACGATCAGAAGTTCTACGGCGCCCTGCTGGCGATCAACTGCGAGGACGACGGTGATTTTACTTCCGTCGACGTTCAACTGCTCCGCGCCGTGGCGGACCGCGTCACGGCGTTCCTGGAGAACCAGCGGCTCTACGACGATCTCGCAGACCTGCTGATGGGCCTGCTCCACGCCCTGATCAACAGCATCGACGCAAAGGATCCATACACCTGCGGTCATTCAGAGCGTGTCGCCTACCTGAGTCGGATTCTGGCGCAGGCGGCGGGACTGACCCCCGTGCAATGCCAGCGTGTCTACCTGGCGGGCCTTCTGCACGACGTGGGCAAGATCGGCGTGCCCGACGCCATTCTCTGCAAGCCTGGAAAGCTAACGCGCGAGGAGTTCGCCGAACTCCGACGACACCCGGAGATCGGCGGCCGCATCCTCGCGGAGATTCGACAGATCAAGGACCTGATGCCCGGTGTTCTGTACCACCACGAACGCATGGACGGTCGAGGATACCCCCGCGGCCTGGTCGGTGCAGACATCCCTCGGCTGGGACGCATCATCTGCCTGGCCGACTGCTTCGATGCGATGACGACGAGCCGGACGTATCGGACCGCGCTTCCTCTGCAACTCGCGATTTGCGAGATTCGTCGCTGCGCCGGCACCCAGTTCGACCCCCACTTGTCCGAGCTGTTTCTCAGTCTGGACCTGAAGAGGGCCATGCGAGAGGCCCACGCCTCGGCGAGCAACGACCGTGCCTTCTCTCATCTGGGCGTGCTGTCCGTCGGCTCGGACGCTTGGCCTCCGTCGCAGGAACCGCGCGCCGAGTCGGCCGGCCGGTCGGGAGGAGCGTGAACCATGGCCGTCCACACCGACGTGACTGAATACGGACGGATCTCGGTGATCACAGTCAGGAATGAATTGACCGGTGAATCCGTGGAGACCTTCCGCCAGTCGGCGGCTCGCTGTGTCGACGAGCACCGCTACGAGATGATCGTCGACTGTTCCTCGCTGAACCAGATCGATAGTGCCGGCCTGGAGGCGCTGGTCGACCTGCTCAATTCGTGCGAAGGCGAGTTGGGCACGGTCAAGCTCTGCGGAGCGGACGAGACGATCCGCAAGATACTGGAGTTGACGCGGCTGGCGCGGCGCTTCGAGGTCTTCGATGACCTCGATGCCGCCGTCAAGAGTTTCTCATAACCGTCACCCGCCGCAGCCGCGGCATGCGGGTGTGGCCTCCTCCCCACCGTGGGATCGAGGCCATGCCGGACGAGGTCACGTGAGCCGACGAAAACTGACATCCATGCGAAAGCACATCGGTCAGGTGCTCATTGACAAGGGGATTATCACCCAGGAGCAGATCGACCAGGCGATCGACGAGCAACGGGAGCGCGGGCACCGCCAGTTGCTCGGCGAGATTCTCGTAGAACTCGGGATCGCGACCGAGGACCAGATCATCGAGGCCCTTGCCGAGGCCTACAACGTCCCCTACGCGAAGCTGACGCCTCGATTGGCGGACGCGAAGTGCATCGAGTTGTTGCCGCGCGAATTTCTCGAGAAGCATACGGTGCTCCCGTTGTTCAAGGTCCACGACACGCTGACGGTCGCGATGAGCGAGCCGTCCAACGTCTTCCTTATCGAGGAAGTCTCCCGTATGACCGGGACCACCGTCCAGGTCGTCGCCGCGGCAGCCTCCGACATCCATGCCATCCTCGGACAGTATGTCACGAGCGCCAACGTGTTCGTGATTGACGACATCATCGAAGACGTGAACAGCGATACGTTCGCGCTGATCGAAGACAAAGTCGACGACATCACCAACCTCGAGGGCATGGCCGGAGATTCGCCGGTCATCAAGCTCGTCAACTACCTGGTCTATTCCGCCGTGAAGGAAGGCGCCAGCGACATCCACATCGAACCCGATGATGGGGCACTGCGCATCCGAAATCGCGTGGATGGCGTCCTGTATGAGAAACTCACACCGCCCGGGCCGATGGCCGCGCCGATCGTCTCCCGCCTCAAGATCATGGCCGGGCTCGACATCGCCGAGCGGCGGCTGCCCCAGGACGGCGGCATCCACGTCATGATGGAAGGCCGCCCCATCGACCTGCGCGTTTCGACTCTCCCGAATACCTACGGAGAGAAAGTCGTTATTCGGATCATTGACAATTCTCAGGTTCTGGTGAACCTGGAAACCCTCGGATTCTCCATCGACATGCTGAGAAGTCTGCGCCACCAGCTCGCCCAGCCGCACGGTCTGGTCCTCGTGACCGGTCCGACCGGATCGGGGAAGAGCACCACCCTCTACGCCGCGCTCTCCGAGATAAGCGATCCGCAGGTCAATGCCTGCACGGTGGAAGATCCGATTGAGTACAACCTCCGCGGCGTCAATCAGTTTCAAGTCAACGAGAAGATCGGCCTCACGTTCGCGTCCGTGCTTCGTGCTCTATTGCGACAGGACCCGGACATCATCATGGTCGGAGAGATCCGCGACGAAGATACGGCCCGGACAGCCGTCCAAGCCGCCCTGACGGGCCACAAGGTCCTCTCCACGCTCCACACCAACGACGCCGTCGCGGCCGTCACGCGCCTCCAGAACATCGGCGTCGAGCCGTTTCTCGTCAGCGCGTCCCTCGTGGCCGTACTGGCTCAGCGGCTCGTCCGGAAGATCTGTGCCCACTGCAAGATCGAGTACGAGCCGACGCCCAACATCGTCCACACCATGGCCAAGCTGGGCCATGAGGTCCAGACCCTCACGCGCGGCGAGGGCTGCTCCAAGTGTCACGGAACCGGCCTGTCGGGCCGCATCGGCACCTATGAACTGTTTGTGCCGAACGAAGAGATTCGCGAGGCCATCTCGGATCGAGCCACGCTCCAGCAACTCCGTGAGTGTGCCAGGAAACAAGAGATGACGACGCTCTACATAGACGGCATGGAGAAAGTCCGCGCCGGAATCACCACACCTGAGGAGATCTTCCGTGTCTGCGCAAGCTGAATCGACCCCATGGGTGGGCGCCCCGTTCGAGGAGCGCGTCGTGAAGGCCGCGGTTCAGCCTCATGGCGGAACACTACCGTCCGGCTCGCCTCAGACGACAGTCTTCGACAGTCCGATCGGGGCCGTGGGTAGTGCGTTGCCCGACCTTCTGACCGCGGCGGACCGCCGCGGCGCCAGCGATGTGCTCCTGGTGGCTGGAGCGCCGCCGACCCACTTCGTCGGCGGGCAATGGTCGCCTCTGCACGATATCCCCCTGACGTCTGGCGACATCGTCGACTGCATCGAGTCCATCCTGACCGAGCCACAGTGCCAGCGTCTCCACGAGGACCGCGACGTCGATCTCGGCATCACGTTCCCGCGCATCGGTCGATATCGCGTCAACGTTCACTATCAGCGCGGCACGCTGGCCGCCGCCTTTCGGCGGATTCCCCCGCAGGTTCCGGCCTTCGACCAGCTCAACCTCCCGTCGCAGGTGCTTAGGCTGGCCGACGCGCCGCACGGGCTCGTTCTCGTCACCGGTGGAACGGGCCAGGGCAAGAGCACGACCCTCGCCGCGTTGATCGAGCACATGAATCGGACGCGAGCGGCCCACATTATCACGATCGAGGACCCCGTCGAATTCAACTTCGAGCACGGTCGGTGCGTGATCGAGCAGCGACAGATCGGCGAAGACAGCCCCTCATTTTCCGACGCGCTTCGACATGTCCTGCGGCAGCGCCCGGACGTCATACTGATCGGCGAGATGCGCGACCGCGACACGATCGCCACGGCCCTCACCGCATCCGAGACCGGCCACCTGGTCCTGGCCAGTCTCCACACCGCTGACGTGACCCAGACGTTGACGAGGATCGTGGACGTCTTCCCCGCCGGTCAGCAGCCGCAGATTCGCACGCAACTCGCCGGCTCCCTTCGCGGAGTCGTGTGTCAGACGCTCGTCGCGGATCGTCAGTGCCCTCACGCCACGGCGGATCGAAGAGTCCCCGCCCTGACGCCGGCCACCGAACTGCTCTTTGCCAGCCCCGCGATACGCCGGACGCTGAGAGAGAACGAACCGCACCTGCTCTACGGAATGCTGGAGACCGGGCGATCTGCCGGAATGCACACGCTCGAACAGTCGCTTGCCGAACTCGTCGCTCACGGACGGATCGCCCCGGACGAGGCCCTTGCTGCCGCGTCCGAGCCGGGCCGGCTGGAACGGCTGCTCAAACCGTCCGCATCCGGACGTCCGAATGGCGGAGCGTCGAGCCGCGCCGGCACGCCGGGTGACCGTCGCTGAGGAAGCAGTCATGGCCCTGTTCAAGTATGTCGCGAGGGACGGCGCCGGCAGCAGCGTCCAGGGGACCGTCACGGCCGATTCCGAGGCGGAGGCCGCGCGCACATTGCGAACGGAGGGGAAGTTCATCGTCCGGCTCGAGCGAACCAGCGGGAAGGTGTCCGGCGGCGATCGAAAGAGGCGACGCTCGTCCGGGACCGGCGGGCTCTTTGGAGAGAAGTTCCGTCCCCAGGACGTGATCTTCTTCACCAACCAGCTTGCCGTCATGGTTGAGACGGGTGTCTCACTTTCCGAGGCGCTGGAATCGTGTGTCCACAAGGGCAACTCGCCCGCGTTCGATCGCGCCCTCCGCGGCGTGATCGCCCAGGTGGAGGGCGGTTCCGAGTTTTCCGCGGCCCTGGCATCCTATCCTCGAATGTTTCCGACCATCTATGTCAATCTCGTCCGGGCGTCCGAGGCGTCGGGCACGATGGGGCCAATGCTCGGCCGCCTAGCGGACTACCTTCAGAGTCAGCGAGAGATGACCAAGAAGATCAAGGGGGCGCTGACCTATCCGCTTGTCATGGTCGTCTTTGCCATCGGCGTCACGATCTTTCTCATGACGTATGTGCTTCCGAAGTTCACCGCCATCTATGCCGGCCGCGAGAAGGCCTTGCCCGTGCTCACGCGGTACCTCATGGCGTTCAGCCACGCGCTGGTTGATTATGGCCTGTACGCGCTGGCGGTGCTGGTAGCCGTGGCCGTCGGCCTGTTCTTCTACTTTCGCACCCCCGCCGGTCGCGCGAAACGCGAATCGATCAAATTGGGTCTGCCGCTCGTCGGCTCGCTGTTTCACAAGACCTATCTGATGCGAAGTCTTCGAACCCTCGGCACCATGATCGAATCCGGCGTGTCCATGCTGGAGGGCGTGCAGCTCACGGCCGCGTCGTGCGGCAGCCTGCGATACGAAAAACTCTGGAACACGGTCAACCAGCGCTTGGAAACCGGGCAGCAGCTCTCCGAGGCGCTGGCGGATCGGCCGGAGATTCCGAGGGTCGTCTACAAGATGCTCGGGGCCGGCGAACGGAGCGGCCGACTCGGAACGGTCATGGCACGCGTCGCGACCTTCGCCGAATCGGAAATGAATGATTCGATCAAGGCCATGACCAGCCTGCTCGAGCCAGCCATCGTGATGTTTCTCGGTGTCATCGTCGGCGGTCTCGTTCTGGCCCTGCTCCTGCCGATCTTCACGATCTCGAAGGCCATCCACTAACCGAGTGCCTCGCTGGAACGAGAGACCCTTAGGCGCCGCGCAGAAATAAAGTAAACCGTTCGTCAGCGGGAATCTGCTCAAGCGCGGCTATCGAGCCACGTGATCGTGTGACTTATATCTGCGCGGCTCCTTACCGTGCCCATGTCAGCCGGGACTCGCTGGAACGAGAATCCCTTCTCGTTCCCATGCCAGACGGGACCGAGAAGGGATTCTCGGTCCAGCACTGTCCGCCAATCTCATTTGCCGCCGGCGCGACGGCAACGCCGCGGCCGACCGCTCGCCGCCCCATAGGTCTTGCCGCTACAATGCTTCACCGAATGGACGGCGCAAAACGCGGCGTTCAGTAACAGCAAGGAGCCATGTCATGCCACAGGACACACGGATCGAGCGGGACTCCATGGGTGAGATGACCGTTCCCGCCCACGCTCTCTGGGGCGCTTCGACCCAGCGGGCGGTCGAGAACTTCCCTATCTCAGGATATCGCTTTGGACGAAGGTTCATCCGGGCGCTGGGGCTGGTCAAGCAGTCCGCGGCGGAAGCGAACAAGCAACTCGGCACCGTGGTGGCGGACAAGGCCGATCTGATCGCCCGCGCCGCCCAGGACGTGATCGACGGCAAGCTGGATGATCACTTCGTGGTCGACGTGTTCCAGACTGGCTCCGGCACGTCGACCAACATGAACGCCAACGAGGTCATCGCGAATCGCGCGGCGCAGCTCGCCGGCGGTGCCGCGGGGGATCGGTCGATGATCCACCCGAATGATCACGTCAACCAGTCGCAGAGTTCCAACGACGTGATCCCCACGGCGATGCACGTTTCGGCCGCCGAGTCGCTCAAACAGGATCTGATTCCCGCCCTGGAGCACCTCGCCGCCGGGTTGGAAGACAAGGCCGGCGTGTTCGACGACGTCGTCAAGATCGGCCGCACCCACCTCCAGGACGCAACGCCGATTCGCCTCGGTCAGGAATTCTCCGGCTACGCCGCCCAGGTTCGGCTGGCCGTCATGCGGGCGCAGAAGGCGATTCGGGCCTTGCGCGAACTGCCCATCGGCGGAACCGCGGTCGGCACGGGGATCAACACCCACCGGGATTTCGGCCGGACGGTCGCCGGCCTGCTCTCTAAAAGGACTGGCATAGAATTTGTGGAGGCCGCCAACCACTTCGAGGCCCAACACGCCAAGGACGGGTTTGTCGAAGCCTCCGGCCTTCTCCGCACGATCGCCGTCACGCTCGGCAAGATCGCCAATGACATCCGTCTCCTCGGATCGGGGCCGCGCTGCGGGATCGGCGAACTGAAGATCCCCGCCACCCAACCGGGCAGCTCGATCATGCCCGGCAAGGTCAACCCCGTCATGAGCGAGATGGTGCTTCAGGCGATGACCCATGCCATCGGCGCCGACGCCGCCATCATCCACGCCGGCGTGGTCATGGGGACGTTTGACCTGCATGTCGGGATGCCGGTGATGACCTGGCATTTTCTCGAATCGACACGCATCCTCGCCAACGCCGCCCGGGTATTCGCCGATCGCTGCGTGACCGGCATCGAGGCGAACACCGAGCGAGCCGAGCAACTCGTGGAACAGAGCCTGGCCATGTCCACGTCGTTGGCCCCCGTCATCGGCTACGATCGGGCCTCCGCCCTGGCCAAAAAGGCCTTCGCGACTGGAAAAACGGTCCGCCAGGTCGCCCTCGAAGAGAAGGTCCTTCCGGAAGACCGACTCAACGCCCTGCTGGACGCCCGCGCGATGACCGAGCCGCACGATTAACGGCGCCGCGCCTACCGAGCGACTGCCGCTCTGATTGAGACGAAATGAAGACCCTGTGGACGCCCGCCGCCCCGACGATCCGTCGCCCGATGCGACCGTGCCAGACCGCGGCTGCGGTCTGTCTGCTCGCGGTGTGTTCCCACGCTTCGGCGCGAACCGGCCCCACAGCCACGCAGCCCGCCGCCGAACTGGCCCCGCCGTCTGAAATCCTGCTGCTGCTCCGGTCGGACGATCCCGAGCGCCACATCGAGGGGTTCGCGGCGTGGCGCCGGTGGCGCGCGGGTCTGGATTCGGATCAGAAGCGATCGGCGGAGCGCTATCTGGGACGACCGCGCTGGCTCACGGCCCTCGGCAACGAGGTGCTCTATGACATGACCAGCGCGAAACGGCGGCGGACCGCGTATACCCTTCTCAATCACATCGGCGGACAGCGGGTCTTCCCCTACTTCCTCTGGGGGCTTGACGACAATGCTGCCGGAAGCCTGTTGGCGTCGTTGTTTGGTTCCGGCGATCCGGGCATCTACATCCGTCGCTTCCTGAAACGGCACGGAGACCCCACGGTGTTGGCACACCTGCCCGAGTGGCGATGGCACGACGTCAAGGATGAGATCAACAAACGCTGGCTCAACCGCGATCCGCCGGATCAAACCTGGGAACCGATCGATGCCGACGGGTTCTTCGATGCCCTCACCGGTCTGCACGCCGCACGCCGCCGACTGGCGATCCGCGCGATCGCGATCAACCGGCGAATCCCCCGCGATCGCATGTGCGATGCCTACCGTTCGCTCCTTCTTGATTCCGACAAGAGTGTTATCGAGACTGCCGTTGAGGCCCTGGCCACGATCTCCTGTCCCCGCGCCCGCGGACGCCTCAAGACGCTGGCCGCCGACGGCACGTTGCCGCTCCGCATTCGCAAAAGGTGCCTGGAGGCCATCGTCAACTGCCGCACCGCCCCCGGCTGGACAGCGCAGTGGATGATCGACAACCTGACCGATTGGCCCGCGGGATTGGATGAGACCGTCCAGCGGTGTCTGGTCCGCCTATGTCCCGCGCACGCGCGCGCGGCCGACCGTTACCGGCGTGTCCTGCGAAAGGCTATCGAAGACACTCCCGACGAGAGAATCCGGCTGATCGTCGGCGGGGCCATCCGCGATCCATAGCGGGGTCCATCTCGGTCAGAGCGGCTCGTTGGGATCGCAGGGCCGCGTGACCTGAACGGCGCGGTTGCCGCGGAGCTGTCCCAATCGGCCCATGTACTTGCTGCGGCCGCCAACCTGGAGGACCAACTCCGACTCCACCAGCTTGTCCAGCTTGATGATATCGCCAGGAGCCAATGACAAGAGATCGCGAATCTTGATGCCTGTTTCGCCCAAGTAGGCCCGCAGCTCTATCTCCGCCCGACGCAACCCCATCCGTACCCGTCGCATCTGGTCCTGGTCCGTGTCAGGGCGCGAATACGCAACCCACGTCTGCGTCGCGAGCTTGCCGATCACCGGCTCGATCACATTGAAGGGAATGCACAGGCTCATCGTCCCCGCACGGGCGCCCATCTTGATCTCAAACCCGATGACCACGACGATCTCGTTCGGCGCGACGATCTGAACGAGATGCGGGTTGCTCTCACAATCCGTCACGCGGAACTTGACGTCCACGAGGTCTGACCAGACCTCAGCCATGTTCTCAAGAGCACGGTCGATGATCCGGTTCGCCAGACGCTCCTCGATCGCCGTCAGCGGTCGCTGCGGGATGAACATGTCGCTGTTCGTGCCGCCGAGCAGCCGGTCCACGATCGGGTAGATGATCAGCGGGCTGATCTCCAAGCACATGCTGCCATTCAGCGGTTCGGCCGAGAGCAGGTTGAAGCACGTCGGACTTGGCAGGGAGTGGATGAATTCGCTGTACGTCAGTTGCTCGGTCGTCGCGACGCGGGCTTCCACGATCGTTCGGAGAAACGCGGAAAGGGACGCCCCGAAATTCCGCGCAAACCCCTCATGAATCGAGTGCAGCGCCCGCATCTGGTCCTTGCTGACTCGCTCCGGACGTTTGAAGTCATAGATGGAGACGTCTTTTCGTTCCGGCTCGGAATCGGACGGCCCGAGCACCGGCTGTTCCTCCGCGTCGTCCTCCAACGAAACGGCGTTCAGCAAGGCGTCGACTTCGCTCTGATCGAGGATATCGGCCATCGTCATCCACTCTGCAATGGTTGATACAGGGCGCAGTTTCTGCGTCCCGGCGCGCCACCGCTCGCCAGTCTTATCGGACAACGCACGAGGCCCCCTTGAAGACCGCGCTGCCTCGTTCTTCATTCCGCCGCTGGGCCGCGTATGCTGACATCCATAGCCCCCGGGCGCCGACGGGCCGGCCCCCGCTTGACGATCGGCGGTGCGGCTACTAGGGTCTCCCCTCGCAATCGAAGGTCTGTGGGGTTCGTGAGGCGAGCCGGCAGAGCCCGTTCTTGCCTCCTGAGAAACCGGAGCCTTGCCACCTGTGGGTCGCCTCGGAGAAAGAAGGCACGGCCGCCCGGGCTTGAGTCGCATCGAGTGGCTCGCGGTCGTCTTCATGCTGGCGCTCGCCATGGCGCTGGTTGTCTATCTGTCCCCGTCCGGCGAAGATGCGGCCGCCCGGCGCGCCGCCTGCGTGGCGAATCTGTCCAGAATCGGACAGGCGATGGCGAGTTACCTGGAGGCGTCGGACGACCACTGGCCGGCCGTTGCAAAGCTGGAATCCCTGGCGGTCCATGATCCGCCGTGGCCGATGCTGCCGGAGGTCCTCAAACCCTACCTGAAGGGTATGGGAGTCTTCCGCTGCCCGGCGGATTCTCGCACGCTCGCACCGGACAGCCGTCTGGCCCAACGGTTTCCTCGGCGGACCACCTACTTCGACACGGAGGGGACGAGCTATGAATGGTTGTTCGGCGAGAACTATGCGGGAAAGAAGGTGGGGACGGAGCTGATGTCCAGATCGGAGGGCTTCGGCCTCGGCGCCGCGGATCAGCCGATCCTGAGGGACTTCGACCTGTTTCACACCGGTGACGGCGGAGGTCCGCTCAACACCCTGTACGCCGACCTGAACGCCCGATCGGCGCGCGGATCGAGTCGTCCATGATGCACGGCCCCGCAGGAAACATCGACCGCGTCGCCGCGACCCATGGGGGCGCCACACGGAAACAAGAGAGACAACAAGCTGAAACAGGAAACCCATGACCAGAGACGAGATGCGGAACGTGGTCAGGAAGCATCGCACGGCGGCCTTTTACGGAGGCATGGCCGGCCTGGTGCTCGTCCTGATCCTGTGCGCCTGGGGCGTCTATGGAATCGTCGCAACGCCCTCCAAACCCAACGTTCAGATCGCGTCCGGCGCCGAGATTGTGCGATTCGTCGCCGACCGGCGCGGGCTGGCCAAGCTGCCCAAGATCGAGCAGATTCAGTTCCTCCGAAAGTGGAAGGAGCTGCTCATGCCCGACGCGGCGAGAAAGAAGGAACTCGCCGAGTGCTTCGAGGAGACGGACGAACACACGCGAAAAGCCTTCGCCGAGGCCGTCCTCAGACAAATGAAGCGGGATTTCATGGACGACGCCCGGCAGTATTCGCAGATCAGGGGCACCGACCAAGCCTATACTCTTCTCCGGGAGAAGCAGGACGAGTATCGCGACAACGCCCTGTTCATGAAAGAGGTCGGCCACGCATTTCGGAGCGGTTTTGATACGCGCCCCGAAAAGGTTCAGGAATGGCTCATTCAGCACACGACGCCCGAGGAGCGAGCCATCGGCGAGCCTTATGTCGAAGCCCTCAAGAAGGTGCGTATCCAGATTCGCAAGGAGATGCGCGCCACCGCACCACACCAAGACAACGCCTCCGCGGACGCCCCTTCCTGACACAGGAAGCAATCGGATCCGAGGCGGACGAAGGCTATCGAAGCGGCGCCATGCCGAAGACGCGGCGCGTCAGCGCAATCTGACCGGCGTGGAAACTCTCGTGCATCGCCGCCATCGCGATGCATTGCCCCTTGGTCGCGAACATGGGGTGGGGTCCCCCCGTCGTGAGGACGTCCAGCTCCTCCTCCGGGATCGTTTGTATCAACGCGACCGCTTCGGCATGGACACCGTCGAAAACGCGCCGAATCTCGGCAATCGGCGGATACGCTGCAGCGTCCGACGTCGGTGTTGATCCCCGGCCAAACTGTGCCGTGAACGTGGCCGGAAGATGCGCCTCGGGAGACTTGCCACAGCACCGCCCGTGGATCAGCGACACCTCGGACGCTGCCAGGTGGCCGACCTGCCAGGCAATGTGTTGCACGTCCGGAGCCGGTTGCTCAAACCAGCGTGAGACGTCGATGCCTTCCAGAAGGTTGCAGGTCCAGGTCCGGGCCGTCTCCATCCGGTCGATCAGCAGATCCGTCATGTTCATGGCAGGGCTTCTCCTGTAGTCGTTCCGGCCGCCGTCCGTGAGTCTAACACCGCTGCCTTGTCAGTTCCCGCTGAATCACGGACAATCTCGCGTGTCCGACAGTCCCGAACTGGAGCACACGATGGATACGCTTTTGGACCGGTTCCTCCGATATGCCCGCATCAACACGCAGGCGGACGAAAACAGCGACACCTATCCGAGCACCGCGGCACAACTCGATCTGAGCCGCCTGCTCGCCCGGGAGTGTCGCGATCTAGGCCTGGCCGACGTCAGCATCGACGATTTCGGCATCGTCCTGGCGACGGTGCCGGCCACCGCCTCCGGCGACGTCCCTGCCATCGCCTGGGTCGCACACGTCGACACATCGCCGGAGACCGGCGGTGCCGGCGTCAGGCCGATCGTGCATCAAAACTACGCCGGAGGCGACATTACACTGCCCGGCGACGCTTCCAAAATCATCCGATTAGCGGACAGCCCCGAACTGAAGGACCTCGTCGGCGCCACGATCATCACCTCCGACGGAACAACACTCCTCGGCGCCGATGACAAGGCCGGCATCGCCGTGATCCTGACCGCCGCGGCCCACCTCCTCGCTCACCCCGAGATATCCCACGGCCCGATCCGCCTCGCCTTCACATGCGACGAAGAAGTCGGCCACGGCGTCGACAAGCTCGATATCGAAAAGCTCGGCGCGGTCTGCGCCTACACCCTCGACGGCGATGGCGTCGGAAAAGTGGATGCCGAAACGTTTTCGGCGGACCTGGCCATCGTCACGGTGACGGGTGTCAATACCCATCCGGCCGTGGGCAAGGATGCAATGGTCAACGCCGCCCGCATCCTCTGCGAATTCATCCACCGCATGCCGCAGGACACACTCAGTCCCGAAACGACCGATGGACGCGACGGCTTCATGCACCCTTACGTCATTGAAGCCGGCGTGGGGAGCGCGACGGCGCGAATCCTGCTCCGCAGCTTCGAGACGTCGGATTTGAAGGAACACGCCGGCCGGCTCGAATCGATTGCCGCCGGACTCCGCGAGGAGCATCCCCGAGCGTCCGTGGACATCGAGATCGTCAAGCAATACCGCAACATGCGCGACGGCCTCGCGAAAGAACCTCGAGCGCTGGACAAGGCCATCCAGGCGACTGAGGCCGCCGGGCTCCGTTGCCGGCAGAGCATCATCCGGGGCGGCACCGACGGCTCGCGCCTGACCGAGTTGGGCTTGCCGACACCAAACCTTTCCACCGGTGAACACAACATGCACTCGCCGCTCGAATGGACCAGTGTCGAGGAAATGCAGAACGCCGTGGACGTGCTCGTCAAGCTGGCGGAGTTCTGGGGCCGGGAATCACGATAGCTCCTGTAGGGTCCGCTGTTCGGACCAATGAGCTGTCGCAGCTCCCCCACGCCGTGTGGTCCCCATAGCGAACCCTACGGAGCTATGCCGGCGGCGGTCCGGCGCGCTTGTTGAGCGTGTATTCGTCGATGACACGGCCCTGTGGGTCGATCTGCCGAAGTTCGAGGCGATCCGCCGACACGTCCACCCGTGTGAAGCTGAAAACCTTGTCGTTGAACGCTCGAATAAACGTCGGCGTCGGCTTGCCTTCCATGTAACGCGTCGTGCCGCCCGCACCGGTTGTCACATACACCACGCCGGCGCCGTCCGCCACCACCCGGTTGTCTCGCATCGGCGCGGACCGCTCGAACAGATGATTGTGCCCCGCGAAGACCAGGTCCACATGGCACGCATCAAAGACCGGCTGAAAAATCTCTTTCACATAGGCGTGTTCGTCGAGGGAATGGATGCTACCCGTATAGATTGGCTGGTGGTGATACACGATCCTCCATCGGGCGTCGCAGTCGGTCAGGACCTCCGCCAACCACGGAGCGACCACATCCTTCATCCGCTGCGGCGTCAGGACGCCGCCCGACGAATCGTCCGCCGAGTTTGTGTCCATCGCCACGAACCGGACGTCGCCGAAATCAAACCAGTAGTATCGGCCGGGTTCGACACCGGCGGGCCCATTGGTCGGAAGGACGAATTCATCAAGCAGCGGGCTGCCGTGGTCCGTCTGGCAATCATGGTTGCCCAGACACGGCATGAACGGAGCCGACCGGATCAAGGCGGCGTTCGGCTCATAGAAGTTGGACAGATAGTTCGCTGCGGCTCCGGCGGGATAGATCAGATCGCCCGTGTGGATCACGACATCCGGCTCGTCCACGGCCATCAGCGTCGCCAGAGCCGCCTGCGTGTGGCTGCCGTTGCCGGAGTCGCCGAACGCGACGAAGCGAAACGACTGGCCGCGGAGAGCCGGCATCGCAGCCCGGAACGGACCCGCTACGACCTTCGGCCGGTGCAGGAATCCATAATTGACAATCGTATATTCGAAGGCGGCGCCCGGCGGCAACCCCGTCAGGACCGCCTCGTAACGCTGTCCGTCGCGCTGCGTTGCGTCCACCTCCAGGCGACGCCCCGCACTCGACACCACCACCGAACCGTGCGTGAAGAATGCGTCCATCTTCCAGACGACCACCAGGCGGTCCGCCGCGGGCATCTGAATCAACGGTCCGCAGATCAGGGCCGGTCGGGTCTCGCGGTCGGCGACGACCCCGGCGGCGAGCACCGCCGACAACGCCGCCGCCGCCACGAGCACGATTGTTCGGGTCCGCCCGCCGAGCCGATGCGGGCGGATCGTCCCCCCGGCAGCCGCACGGTCGCTTCGCAGGAAACCCGGTTTCATCATCTCGGCATCCTAACCGACTCGACGGCTGTTTTGACCCGGTCACGAGCCGGACCGGCACGGTGTTGTCGCGGTGCTCCCATCTCCCTATACTACGGCTTTCACTAACGGAGAACGAATCATGGCGATGCCGGACGGAACCCCATCCATCGACGAACTCGCGGCCCGGTTAATGTCCATCCGGGACTCTCTTTGACCTCCCGACAAGAAGGCAGCTCCTCTCGAAGCACGAAAAACGCATCGCCGAACCCGGTTTCTGGGAAGCGCCCGGAAGCCAGGAGGTCGTTGCGGCCATCAAGACGCTCAAGGCCATCATCGATCCGGTCGAGAACGCATCGAAACGGGCCGAAGACCTCAAGATACTCTCAGAGCTTGCCGAGGCGGAAGACGACGACGACGCCCGCGCCGAAGCCGAAGCCGAACGCCTCGCCCTGATCGATGAGGTCGAACGGGTCTCGCTCATGGCCCTGCTGTCGGGCAAGAACGACGCCCGGGATTGCTACTTCTCGATACAGGCCGGAGCCGGCGGAACCGAGGCGTGCGACTGGGCGGACATGCTCCTGCGCATGTATCTCCGCTATTTCGAACGCCGCAGGTTCAAGGTCGAGGAACTCGGCAGGAAAGATGGCGAAGAAGCCGGAATCCAGTCCGTCAACCTCAAGATCGGCGGCCCCTACGCCTATGGCACCCTGAGTACCGAGATGGGTGTGCATCGCCTCGTGCGAATCAGCCCGTTCAACGCTCAGGGCAAGCGACAGACCAGTTTTGCCGCCGTCGATGTGCTGCCGGTGTTTGAGGAAAGCAAGATCGACCTGCCGGAAAAGGATCTCGACATCGTCGCCTTCCGGCGCGCCAGCGGGGCCGGCGGGCAGAACGTCAACAAACTCGCCACGGCCGTGCGCATCAAGCATCTCCCGACAGACATCACGGTCGAGTGCGTCAACGAACGCAGCCAGGCCCAAAACAAGCGACAGGCACTCGGGATCCTCCGCTCCAAGCTCGAGCAAATGGAGCAGGCGAAACGCGACGCCGAATTGGCCAAGATTTACAGTGCCAAGGGCGAAATCGCCTGGGGAAGTCAAATACGGAACTATGTGCTCGACGACCGCCGTGTGAAAGATCTGCGCACCGGCGTGGAAACCGGCAATCCCACCAAGGTCCTCGACGGGGAACTGGACCCGTTCATCGAGGCCGAGCTCCGCCGCCGGACCGAAAGGAAGGCGAAACAAGCTCTATAGGCGTGTCGAAGCCCGGAACCGGATCGACCACATTGGATATCCTGAACGTATGGCTCTACCATCGGCGTTGAAGAATGGGGCGGTGCAATCCGGTCGGATCAGTGTGAACGCGCGAGCCGACAGTTGAAAGCAGCACGCGAACGGAATAAGATTGGCGGACAAGTCCCGCAGTCGGAAGGCGGCGTTGGCACAGCAGTAGCTGCGCCGGTTCTGCCGTCGTTGGGGGACGTATCATCAACCGCCGGGCTCGGGACAGGACAGCACGACATGAGTTGCAGCGTTGCGATGCGCGCGGACTCCACCCGCGAAGAGCCGGCCCCCTTCTCCGAATTCAGACGCGGCACCTACGGATGGCGCGTCCTCGAATGCTACAGGAAGCCTATTGAAAACGCGACGCTGGATTGGCTCAATCCGGCCGACGCAGAGCGGGGCGACCGCATCAAATCCAACAGCCAGCGCGACGTCTGGCGCGTTTCGCTGAACGACCACGGAGTCTTCGTCAAAATATATCACCCCAACGGAGTCGCTGCACGGCTGAAGCTGCTGCTGCGCGGCCCCACGGCTCTGGAGGAGTGGCAGGTCGGTCGCTACGCCGAAGTCCATTCGATCGCCGCGGTGCGACCGGTCGCCTGTGCGTGGGCCGGGCGGCGCGGCGCAGACGGGCCGTCGGTCCTGATTACGGAGGCGATCCCCGGCGCCGTGCCGCTCAACACCTACTGGCTGACCATTCGCGACGACCCGCACACGGCCAACGCCCTCGTCGAAGCCCTCGCCCGGCTGATCGCGCGGGCCCATCAATGTGGGTTTCGCCACGGCGACTTGCACCCCGGCAACATCCTGGTGGGTCCCCAGCGCCACCTCTGCGATCTGTTCTTCGTCGACCTTCACAAAGTCGGCATCGGGCGTTCGGTGGCGCTTCGCGGCGTCATCACGAACCTGGCGCAACTCAACCAGTGGTTCCGGCGAAATGCCACACGATCGCAGCGACTGAGGTTTCTCACACACTATCTCGCTGATCGCGACCGCTTCGCCCAAGCCAGCCCCTACGCGAGAAACTGGCGGATCAATCCCCGCACGCTCGCCGCCAATCTTGCCCGCCAGGCCGAGCGGCACGCGAACCGCCTCTGGGCCAAACGGGACCGCCGTGCGAATCGCACGAGCCGCTATTTCGCGCGGATCAAACCCGCGCCCGGGTGGCGCGGGCTGGTAATGCTTCGGAGCAAGCATCCCGCTCCCGCGGCCGCCGCCTCGCGTCTGGAATACCGCGCCGCCGACTGGAAACGATGGCTGTCCGACCCTCTCCAATGGACCAATTCCGATCGTCACGAACTCCTCAAGGATTCGCACTCCGCAACCATCTGCAAGGCCCGACTCCAGACGGAGCCGCATCCCGCCGTCGTCATCGTCAAGCGGTCCCGACCACGCAACGCATGGAAGCGCCTCTTGCAGATGTGTAGCCCTTCCCGAGCACGCCGCGCCTGGCAAACCGCCAACCGGCTCATCAACCGGGATCTGCCCACCGCGCAGCCGCTCGCCCTATTGGAGCGCTTCACGCTCGGGCTGGTTCGCACAGACTCACTGTCCATCACGGAGTACATGGTCGACTCCGCCGATCTCGAGACGTTCCTCACGCGCGACGTCGCCGCCTTGCCACGTCATCACCAACGACGCGTCAAGGATCGGCTTATCGCCGCGGCGGTGCGACTGCTCAAGGACTTTCACGGCCGCGGGTTCGCTCACCGCGACCTGAAGGCGCCCAATCTACTCGTGAATTGGCGGCCGCCCTTTGACGATCTTCCCTGCCTGACCCTGATCGATATGGACGGTATTCGCCACGTCGGGCGGCCCGACCAACGCCAGCGTACGCGCGCGCTCGTCCGCCTGTGTGTCAGTCTGCTTCCCAGTCCGGCCTGCACGCGTACCGATCGCCTGCGGGCGCTCCAATCGTACCTGACCGGACCGGGGCGAACGCCGAAAGACTGGAAGTGCCGCTGGCGCGAAATCGACGCTCTGGCATTAGCAAAGCTCAACGACAAAGTCCGCCGCCGCCGCTGGAAGATCAAACACTACGGTCGTGAATAGCCCGGTCGGATCGACGACGACGAGCTGGAAGCCTGTACTACATCGGTCCGGTACAATCCATGCCATGGATCGTTCCTCGCGCATCAACAGAACGTCACGTGATTCATGGCAGATCCGCTCGCGGTCCCGGTGGTTTGTCGCATCCATCCTGTTGCTCGTGGCTCTGTTTGTCGCGGCGATGGTCGAGCGCGACCGAATCCGGGCGCACTGGTGGTCCTGGCGACTGACCCGCACGCATCGGCCCGCCGAGCTTGCCTATTATGCCTCGTCACTCGCCGCCGTCGGGGATGCCGCCCTCGGAGCGACCCGCGGGCTTGCCCGAGCTGGCCGCGCGGACGTGCGATCGATCGCCGTGGCCGTGCTCGGACACCTGCCTGTTCCCGACGCGGTGCCGATCCTCGCCACACTCCTGGCCGACCCGGATCCGGATGTACGCGCTTCGGCCGCCCTGTCGCTGGCATTCTTCCGAGACCCTCAGGCCGAGGCCGCCCTGATGCAGTCGGCGCTGTCGAACAACGCCAAGGTCGCCGCCGCCGCAACCGCCGCGCTCGGACGACTGCAAGCGCCCGCGGCACGGAATCGGCTCTGCCGGGTCTTGCGGAACCATCCCGACTCGTTCGTCCGCGCCCAAGCCGCTGAAACGCTCGGCGAAGCAATCGACGCCGGCTCGCCGACGACCCACCCGGCGCTCAGGTCAAGCGACGCGGACGTCATCAGGGAGTTGGTACATGCCCTCGTCGACGACGAACCGTTCACGGGCAGACTGGCGACAGAGCGGCAGATCGATGCCATCACTGCGGAGGTCTCGGCGACGACGACGCTGCCGGTGGAAGTCCCGGCCAAAGCGAGCGAACAGACCTCGCGAACCGTTGCGTGGATCGCCGCACGTTCGATACGGAATCTGACCGGTGTGCGGGCCGACATGACGATCAGACGATCGTCCGCAGACGAGTCGGCACTCGCGAAGCGACTGACGCAGTCGTTGAGCGAACCGACGATCACGCAACCCGCCCCTTGACGGCCGAGACCGCCGTTCTTCGCGGGTGCTTGGCGATTCGCCCTGGGCCGAATCACCCCGGCACGCGGCGGCCGGAGATCATCGTCTGCACAAAAGGATCGATATCCAGGCCGTCCGCCCGACCGTCGCCGTTGAAGTCATTGACCGCTTCATGCGGCACGCTCGTGTCCGTACCGAGCAGCACCGCGACCAGCACGCCCACATCCGCGGCGTCGATCACGCCATTGCCGTCCGCATCCCCCAGGCGGTCCGGTGGGTAGAGCGGATACGTCTGGTTCGTCGCGATGTTCGTCAGCGTCCGCGTCGTGCCGCCCGGCCATGTGATGACGATTTCGTCCATGATGAGGGCGTTGTTCAGCCCGAAGTGGACCACGAGTTGATTCTGGCTCTTGTATCCGGAGCCGGCCACGACCTCCCGAATGCGCCAGGTGGAGCCGGTCCGAACGTCTACATTTGCGCCGATGCTGTAGCGGTCGCCCTGTTCGCCGTACACGTTGAACTTCGCCCACCGCCGCGTCTGGCCCTCCTGGTTCACAAACAGGCGGATCGGTTCACCCCGGTTCATCACAAGCATGTCGAGATCACCATCGTCCTCGATATCCGCCACCGCGACCGAATATGAGTCCCCACCCACCGCCACAGCGAGTGCGGTAGCGATATCCTGGGCGGGAAAGGCACCTTGATGGTGATAGAGGCGATTGAGCGCGCCTTGCGTATAGACATTGCAGACATAGAGGTCCAGGAATCCGTCGTTGTCGTAGTCGAAGAACACCGAACCCCAACCCGTGGCGTACGAGATAACGCCGGCCGGCGTCTCGTCTCGCACAAACGTGCCGTCCCCCTGATTGGACAAGAGGGCATTGCCCACGGGTGTGTTGGTAATGTAGAGGTCCTGAAAGCCATTGTTGTCGAAATCCCCCGGCGCGATGCACATGGCGTCGACGCCGCAGGCGTCCGCTCCCGACGTGTCCGTAACATCGACGAAGGAGCCGGCGACGTTCTCAAAGAGGTGGCTGCGCGCGGGCGAAATCGCGTTGCAAAAGCCACGTATCGAAATCACATACAGGTCGGCATCGGCGTCGCGATCGTAATCGAAGAACGTCGCCTGAAACGATCCACCCGAACTGAGATCGACACCAGCCTGCACCGCCACCTCCTCGAACGTGCCGTCGCCCAGGTTGTGATACAGGCGGTTCGCCGCCGGAACGTCATGGGTGACGCCGCGATTCGGTACGTACAGATCCAACCATCCGTCGCCGTCGTAATCGCCCCAGGCGCAGCCGGTTCCGAAACCCGTATCGCCCACGCCGGCCGTCAATGTCACATCCGTGAAGGCCAGTCCCCCATCGTTCCGAAGCAACCGGTTGGCGACGTTCAGGCGAGAGATGTACAGGTCGAGATCGCCGTCGCGATCATAGTCGCCGGCGACTACCCCCGAGGCGTTCACGAGTGGAACGATGCCACTTGTCCCTGACCGGTCCGTGAATTGTCCGGTGCCGTCGTTCTCGAACACGCCCACCAGACCAAGAGCCTGTCCAAGCAGAACGACGTCGGGGTCACCATCGTCGTCCAGATCGGCGAATGCCAGACCATCTCCGAATAACGGGGTCTGGTTTGGCGTGTACACGATGCCACGTGTCAACGCCTCCTCCCGGAATTGCGCCGGCCCCCCGATGGCTCCGGCGCCGCGCGCTCGCTCCTGCATCGACGCCACCGCGCAGATCGCCACGACGAGCCGACCTGACCGATATAGAGTGCGTGGGGCAGACATACGACTTCTCCTCCTCCCGGTCGAAAAGACCGGCGCGAACGACGGGTACCCATCCACTTTCGCTTGACGTGCTGTCCCTACCATAACAGATCTTTCGCCGGTCGCAACGAGAAAACACACCGTGGCGTCTGAGAGCGTGGCGACCGGTCTCGTGATTGCCCACCGATCGAGGCTGAGCATACAATCCCGTCCATGGATTCTGAACTGGCCGAACTGACACGGCATCTGGGCCGCCTGGCAACGCACTACGACGTCACCAGCGAGTGGCCGGAGAAGACCCTGGCGCACCTGACCGCCGCCGGGGCCTGGCGATGGGCCATTCCGAAGACCCACGGCGGCTACGAACTCGATCCCGTCAGCCAACTTCGAGCCTACGAGGCCGTCGCTGCCGGCTGCATGGCGAGCCTGTTGATCCTCACGCAGCGCGACCGGGCCTGTGAGTTTATCGCCGCCGCCAGCGATGAGGGCCTGCGGGACGAACTCCTGCCGCAACTGACCGATCACGAGTTCATGACAAGCGTTGGAATCAGCCAGATCGGCACCGGCCAGCGTTCCGGACGACCCGCTCTCGCCGCTCGGGAAGAGGAGGGAGGCTTTCTGCTCCGCGGTTTCATGCCGTGGGTCACGTCCGCGACGCAGTGTCGCTTCGTTGTGGCCGGAGCCGTGCTGCCGGACGATCGTCAGATATTGGGGCTTCTGCCGACCGATCGGCCCGGGGTCGTCGTGGATACGCCGATCAAGCTCATGGCGCTCGAATGCACCCAGACGGCGGAAATACACTGTCGCGACGTCTTCCTGGAAGACCGGTACGTCCTGCGCGGACCGGCAGAGCAGGTTCTCTCGTCACGTTCGGCGGTGAAACCACTGGTCGTCGCCGTGGCCGGGATCGGCCACGCCTCAGCCCTGTTGCGCATCGTCGTGACGCACGCCTCGAAGACCACGAGTCGTCTGAATGAACTGGCCGAGGAGCTTGCGGCGCGATACGACGCCGTCAGAGAGAGGATCTATAAGTACGCCGACACACTCAACCACCCCGACGCCCGCATTCCGAAGACCGAACTCCGCGTCGCGGTCAACGATCTCCTCGTCCGCCTCGCCGTGGCGACCCTGACCTGCGCGCGGGGCTCCGGTCTCATCCGCCAGCGCGACGCCCAGCGGCTGGTCCGCGAGGCGTTCTTCTTCCTCGTCTGGTCCGCCAGCGAAGAGGTCCGCGTCGAAACACTCGCCCGCCTGCTCGACGATCCGTCACCGGTCGAACGCACGATGCCCTCCGACTGATCCGCCGCCATCAGCGCCCTCAGTTGTGAAGGGCGATCCGGCTCTGGCGGGCCGGCGCCGGCTTCCGACTCAGGCCGTCGCTTCCGCCTGAACCAGGAGTGGCGGTCGACGCCGCCGACGCCGCTTCTTCGGCGCTCCCGGGATGCGGACTTCCGGCGTCCGTGGATCGGCCGCCGCGGCGCGTTCCAGCGCCTCCGCAGAACTCCGAGCGAACAGATCGGCCTGCACTTCCTTCCAGAGACCCTCCGCCCGGTTGAACACGCCGCCTGAGACCATGATATTCATGGTCGGACATGGGCCGACCTCACGAAGTCGGTCGATCAGCTTGCGGATCCCGGGCGCGTCCGTCGGCTTGGCCCCGAAAATCAGCAGCATATAAGGCTGAAGGCGTCCGACCAGCGACAGGATCTCGTCGTCCGGCACGCCGCCGCCCAGCAGAAAGACATCCCAGCCCTCGGCCTCGAACAGATCGGCGCACACCTGTGCCGCCAACTCCTCGGGTTCGTCGTTCGCGCAGGTGATCAGTATCCGCTTACCGATCGGCTCGCGACGTTCGAGGTTCGGCTGGAGATGATCTGCCACCGCACGATTGACCCGCGTCGCCAGATGCTCCGTGGCCCGGTCGATGCGATCATCTCGGTAGGACCGGTCCACACGCTCGATGGCAGGCCAGAGCAGCTCGTCGTACAGCGACCGAGCCGACACGCCCCGTTCGATCGCGCTCCGTACCATCGTCCGGCATTGCTCGCGCCGACCTTCCATCAGAGAACTCATATACCGCTCCAAAAGACCCGTCATTGCCATACCGGTTTGCTCCGTCGCCGTCGGATTCGTCGCGGCCCGTGGCCTGGCTCGCGTGGATGCCATCCTGACAACTCACGCGGACTCCGACATGCCCAAAGGATCGATCCCAACCTCCGGCCGGGCTGTAATAGGCGCCTTCCGCCATCTCGTTGTCCGCGCCCAGTCTCGAGGAGACGCTCCAACAGGCACAGAATGTGAAGATAGGTAAGCTGCATAATATAGTAAAGACATGATCGGCCCGTCCGTGCGAAAAACTTGAGCGAACCGGCGGCATTTGCCTGATGTCCGGCAATAGCGGCGCGTACGGAAGCTGCAAGACCACAACGTGTTGTACAGTATGGAGTTAATGAAGAACTCGGCGCTGGCTGGTGCCACGCTCCCCGGCGGATGCCGCACGATAGGTAGGGCGCGGTCGCCATTATCGGCCAATGTGGAGGTAGGCCCCCGTCATGCGGGCCGCACACACTACCTTGAGCGGATCTGCGAGGGGGTCGTCGCCGGAGCGCTGACCGCTTGGGATGTCGGCGGCTGCGCGGTCACGGGCAGAATGGTGGCCGGATCGCGCGGGGGACCGAGATCGACGCGCACGACCCGCCAAGGTCCGCCCGCCGATTGCAGCAGCCTGACATCGATCCCAGCTCGGATCGAGCAATGCGGCGTCGACTTAAGAGCCGTGAGCTGTGCGTGCGGCGGCTCTGCATCGACCGTGACCAACGACATCGTGCCGTTGCGGTACTTGTCTCGGGCAACCTCCCGCAGCGTATTCATCAGAAACCCATCGGCGTAGTACCCGACGATCGACGCCCAACTCCTCGCCACGACCGCCACGACGGCGGCCTCGTCGGCCCCGCGCGAGATGCTCAGCGACCGCGCGCGATTGTCACGCCACCGCCGGAAAAGCTCCGGCCCGGCAGCAAGGCTCCGGACCGTTCCCATCGCTCGGTCATAGGCCTCCCGAACCCCCGGCGTGCCGAGTCCGTTCTCACGAATCGTCTTCAGTTCCTCCAGTGTCTGGATCAGGGCACGAGCCACCACGACAGGCGGCGCATCGTCGGCCACGGCAAGCCGCGCGGTGCCGAGAGCGGCCGCCTCCGACGCATTCAGCCGCCGTTCGTCCCGGCAGCCGAGCAAGGCGACCACCATCATGCACGGCACCACTGCCCACGCAACCCGCTGGATTCGACCTTTCCACATGGCCGGGCAGTCTATGACTCTCGTAACGGCTACGCAACGGTTGTTCCGACGCCCGCCCGATGATAGACTGGCCAAAACCGCCGCAGAGCCAGACGAAGCACATGCCCCTCAGTCGGACCAATCTGCTCGAACGCACGATCCAACGCATCGGTCGGGAGATCTTCGAGCGCGCCGAAGCCGCCGCACCCACGTTCCGGTCAACCGAGTTCTGGCAGCAGCTCATCATGGATTGGCTGTCCCGAAACGAGGACCTGCGGTTTCGGGCGTTTCGGTTTGTCGAGGTGTTTCCGGCGCTGCGCACGCGGACCGCGATCGCTCGACACCTCCGCGAGTATCTGCACGGCCGCGACGCCGCGGGTGCCCTGCCGCTGCCCCTGCCGCTCGCATTGGCCCTGTCGTTCACGCGGGACGACTCGCTCCACGCTCGATCGGTCGCCGCCGTCGCACGAGTCGGCTGCCTCCAAATGGCCCGGCAGTTCGTCTGCGGATCCACGCCGGCCGAGGCCGTCTCGTCCGTTCGAAGGCTGCGGCGCGCCGGCATGGCGTTCACGCTCGACGTGCTGGGCGAAACCGTCATTGCCGCCCCTGTCGCCCGTGCCCACCAACAAACCTATCTCGACCTGATCCGTGCATTCGCCGAATCGGCGAAGCGCTGGCCCGCGGTGCCGCTGCTCGACCAGGCCCCGTGGGGGGCGATCCCGAGCGTCAACATCTCGATCAAGCTTAGCGCCCTCGTCCCGCGGTTCGACCCCATCGACGCCAGCGCCACCGCTGCTGCCGTCGCAGAGGCCCTCCGGCCGATCCTGCGATCGGCCCGGGACCGCGGCGCGTTCATCAACATCGACGTCGAGCATTATGCGGTCAAAGACCTGACCTTTGATCTCATGACGGGCCTCCTGATGGAACCGGAGTTTCGCGACTGGCCGGATTGCGGAATCGTGATCCAATGTTATCTGACCGACGCCGAGCGCGACGTCCGCAGGCTCATCGCCTGGGCACGGACCCGGGGGACGCCGATCACCGTTCGCCTCGTCAAGGGGGCCTACTGGGACTACGAAACGATGCAGTCCGTCTTGACCGGACGACCGTCGCCGGTCTTCACGCAGAAATGGCAGTCGGACGCGGCGTTCGAGCGCATCGGGCGCCTCATGCTTGAGAACGCCGACCTCATCCGCCCGGCCTTCGCCAGCCACAATGTCCGCTCGATCGCGGCGGTTCTGGCGACGGCCACGGCGCTCGACCTGCCGCCGGACACGCTCGAACTCCAGATGCTCACCGGCATGGCCGACCCGCTCAAGCGGGCCGTGGTCGACATGGGCCGGCGCTTGCGCGTCTATGCCCCGTTTGGCAATCTGTTGCGAGGGATGGCGTATCTCATTCGCCGCCTGATCGAGAACACCTCCAACGAATCGTTCCTGCGCCAGCGCTTCACCGAGCACACGCCGGTCCAGGCCCTGCTGCGAAAACCCTCCCAGCCCACACGGGCGCCCAGGAGCGTGCCCTACGCTCCCGTGTTCGTGGACCCGGACGGAGAAGAGTGTCCTGAGATGAATCCGTTTACCAACGAGCCTGACATGGATTTTGCAAACGCCGACAACCGCGCGGCCATGGAGGCCACCTTGCGCACCGTTCGCGGTGAGTTTGGCCGGACCTATCCGGCGCTCGTCGCCAACGAGCCGGTCACCGCCCCCGCGTGGTACGAATCGCTCAATCCCTCCAAGCCCTCGGAAGTGGTCGGCAAAACGGCCCTGTGCGACGCGGCCGTCGCCGACCGGGCCGTGGCGGCGGCGCGGGCGGCCGCGGACGGCTGGGCGGCGACGCCGGTCGCCGACCGCGCCGCGGTGCTGTCACGGCTGGCCGGCGTGCTCCATGACCGCCGCTTCGAGTGTGCGGCGTGGCAGGTCCACGAGGCCGGCAAGACCTGGCGCGAGGCCGCCGGAGACGTGATAGAGACCATAGACTACTTAAGGTTCTACGCCCGAGAGATGCTGCGGCTGTCATCCCGCAACCGCCGCCGGGATTATCCCGGCGAAGCCAACGAGTATCGCTATCGGCCCCGCGGCGTCGTCCTGGTCATCAGCCCGTTCTGCTTCCCGACCGCCCTGCTGGCCGACATGACCGCCGCCGCGATCGTGACCGGCAACACCGTCGTCGCCAAACCGGCCCGACAGGCCTCGGTCTGTGGCGCCCGGCTGATTCGCCTGTTCATCGACAGCGGACTCCCCCCCGGCGTGCTGAATCTCGTCCCCGGCGCCGGCCGTGACGTCGGCGACCACCTCGCCCGTCACCCCGGCGTCGACATGATCGCGTTCACCGGCTCTCGGCGCGTCGCCGACGGACTGATCGCGCAGACGCGCGCGCCGGCGCCGGACCGCGGCGCCTACAGACACCTCATCGCCGACATGGGCGGCAAGAACGCCATCATCATCGACGACGACGCCGACCTGGACGAGGCCGTCCAGGCGACGATCGCCTCCGCATTCGGCTACTCCGGTCAGAAATGCACGAGCTGTTCGCGGGCCATCGTGTTGACGGACGTCTATGACGCGTTTCTGGCCAGGCTGGTGGAGGCCGCCGCGGGGATCACCCCGGCGCCGGCCGAGCTGCCCGGCACGACCGTCGGACCGCTGATCGATCACGCCGCCGTCGAGCGCGTCCGCCGCTACGTCGAATCCGGCCGTCAGATGGCCCGCTGCGTGCTCGAACCGAAGGCCCCACCCGGCGGCGCGGACGCCGGCTGGTTCATCGGGCCGACAATCTTCACCGACGTCCCGCCCGAGGCCCCCATCGCCCAGGAAGAGATTCTGGGGCCCGTGCTCGCGGTCATGCGCGCCGCCGATTTCGACCATGCCATCGCCATAGCCAACGGTACGCCCTATGCCCTCACCGGCGGCGTCTACTCCCGATCGCCGGACCACATTGAGCGGGCCAAACGCCGCCTGCACGTCGGCGTGCTCTACATCAATCGACGCATCACGGCCTCCCGCGTGGACCGCCAGCCATTCGGCGGCATCGATGGATCCGGGCTGGGCATCAAGACGGGCGGACCGGACTACCTCCGCCAGTTCGTCGTGCCGCAGACCATCTCCGAGAACACCATGCGCCACGGCTTCGCCCCGACAGCGCAGCCCCAACCCACGCCGCCGCCCCGCCCGGTGACGTCAAGATAGCTGACAGACGGGCCCGCGACCGAATCGGCGTGTGTTTGCCAGGCTGTGTCGAGAATCCCTTCTCGACACACCTTCGGAGAGCCTTCCCATCCTCTCCAGCACAGCGGCACCCGGTGAGCCGGGGCCGCCGCGGGGGAAAAGACATGGAAAGGATTCCCATGCGGAGGGGACCGAGAACGGATTCTCCGTCCAGGACGGCAACAAAGTAGCCTGCCCCCGTTTTTCTCCTTTCCGCCCCCGGAGGGTGGAGGACGAACGCGGGTGCGAGAGCCAGCCGGGTG
>JBHHVX010000010.1:0-45424 GCA_046754505.1 Phycisphaerae bacterium
CTGAGGTCAGGTCGGCGCGGGGATGTCTTGGATGGCCGCGCAGGTGTCCACCACCTGGCGTATGGCGCGGACGTCGTGGACGCGGACCATGGTCACGCCTGAGAGGGCGCAGACGGCCACGACCGCCGCGGTGCCCATCAGGCGTCGGTCGGGGGCCGGCTCGTTCAAGAGGTTGCCCAGAAACCGCTTGCGGGATGGGCCGACGAGCATCGGCCAACGGGGGCCGATTGACCGGATCGACCGCAACAGCGCGAGATTGTGGGCCGTGGTTTTGCCGAATCCCAGCCCCGGATCGACGATCATCAGTCCGTCGACATCCACGCCACGCGCCGTGAGGGCCTCGGCCCGGTCCTCGAAGAAGGCCGCGACCTCGGTGACGACGTCGCCATAGTGCGGGTCGTCCTGCATCGTCTCCGGCGTGCCACGCATGTGCATGACGACAAACGGCACGTTCCGCTCGGCGAGTAGGTCCGGCATTATCGGATCGCGCCGCGCCCCGGAGACGTCGTTGATCAGGTCGGCTCCGGCATCGAGGCCCGCGCGGCCCACGCGGGCCGACCGCGTGTCGATCGAGACGGGCGTAGTCACGCCGCACGCGCGCAGCTCGCGGATCACCGGCACGACGCGGCGAATCTGCTCGTCTTCGGGCACCGGTTCGCTGCCCGGCCGCGTGGACTCGCCGCCGATGTCGATGACGTCCGCACCCTCGGCCGCCATCTCCTTCGCCCGCGCCAGCGCCGCCGCAAGCTCCAGGAACCGACCGCCGTCACTGAAGCTGTCGGGCGTCACGTTCAGCACGCCCATCACGAGACACCGCCCGCCGAACGCCAGGGGTCCATGGGACGTATCGTAGGTGCGGGGCTGACGCCTGGGGGTCTGTTCACTTTCGGTGGTCACGACGGAATGATAGGCTGGCGCGGGGCGGCGGCGTAGTGGGCGTCATGGAGGCCGTGCGGCGTGGGTCCGTCACAGTTTCGGCGGCCATGCCCAGACAGGGGCAGGCAAGCTGCCCGTGGCACCCTGTCGGCGATCGCGTCACGACCCTCCCGGCGCCTCCAGGAGTGTAATCCGAGACGGAGCCTTGTGTGACTGACGCAGCGAGACGGACCGGCGCGATCCCAGAGGGCGGCCGGCGGCCGCGCGGCGGTGTCCTGTGTGTGCTGCTCGTGTCCTCCGCCGCGGCGTTTGTCGTCGGCTGGCCGACCCGGAACGGCGATTTCCTCCGCGGCGACGACCACAGGCTGGTCCTCGACCATGTCTATGTGAACCATCCTTCGCTCGGCCATGCCTGGAAGCTGCTGACGATGGTCCACGACGATCTGTACCAGCCGCTCCCCATGTTGACGTTTCAGGTCGACTACGCCCTCGCCGGCCCCGATCCCGCCGGCCGGTTTCCGGTCAGTCCATTCCTGTTCCATCTCACGAACATCCTCTTGCACGCGCTGAATGCCGCACTGGCGTGCCTGATGGCCTGGCGGCTCTCGGCGCGGCTGGGCATCGCGTTGGTGACGGGCGTGGCGTTTGCCTGCCACCCGTTCGCCATCGAACCCGTCGCGTGGATCACCGGCCGCATGATCCTGATGGCCGCGGCGTTCTCGTTGATGTTGATCACAGTCTGTCTATATCGGCGCGATCGTCCGCGGATCGGCTGGACCGTGTCGGCCGTCGTCGTCTGGCTGTGTGCATTGCTGTCGAAGGTCTTTCCGAGCGTGCCGATCGCGGCCGCGTGGTGCGATTCCAGGCTGCACCGCCGGTGGGACCGCCGGTGCCGGACCGGCTATGCGATCCTGCTTGCCATGAGCGTCGTGGGCACGTGGGCCGCCGTCGCGGCCACGCGCGAGGCCGGCTACATCGAACGGATCCGGGCGGAGAGCACCACCTCCGTCCCGGTCCGCATGTTGCTGGCCAGCCGATACTACTTCGAGAACACGGTCTGGCCGGCGCACTTGTCGGCCTGGTCGCCTCCGCCGGATCGTGTTCCGCTCGTGTCGATCGACGTTGCGCTGGCCTTGTTCGAATGGGGCATTGTGCTGGTCCTGGCGGGTTTCGCGTGGCGTCGAAGCCGAATCGCGTTTACGGGGTTCGTGCTGTTTTTCACGCTGATCGGCCCGTTTCTGGCCGCGACGGCCGCGCGCCGATTCCTGACGGCCGACCGTTACATGTACCTGCCGATCATCGGGCTTCACCTGGCAGGGGCCGCCGGAGCGGTCGCCGTCTATGACGGTCTGCGCCGGTGGAAGTCGGCGCGGTTGGCGTCGGTCCTCGTGGCAGCGCCGTGCCTGGCGGTCGTCGTGGTTTGGATGGGCATTGATCGGGACCAGGCCGGAGTCTGGTCGAATATCATCGCGCAGGCACAGCGCACCATGGCAACCTATCCGGACAATCCCGACGTTCACGTTGAACTCATCAAGGCCTACCTCCTGGAAAAGCTGCCGGATGAGGCGTTTCGGGTCATCGCGGAGACGCGCCGGCGCTGGCCCGACAACCCGCGTCTGCCAACGCTTGCCGGAGAGGTCTACCGCCTGAAAAGGGACTGGACGCGAGCGGCTGCCGAGCTGCGCGAAGCCGTTCAGAGGCGCCCGCACCACGCCCGCACCTGGTATCACTACGGGCTGACGCTGGAGCAACTCGGGCGCCGGGCGGAGGCTCGCGTCTGCTATCGCCGCATTCTGGAGGAGCACGACGGCTATCTGCCCGCCGCCACCGCCCTGGCGCGAAGCTGTCGTGACAGTGGCGATATCGACGCGGCGATAAAATGGTTCGAGCGGGCGGTCGCCCTGAATCCCCACCACCGAAACGCCCTCTTCGACCTGGCCGACCTCATGATTCGGCAGCGACGTTGGGAACGCGCCCGCGAGCTGCTCGAGCGGATTCTCGATTTCGATCCCGACGACCGTCCCACTGCGGTGAACCTGGCCGTCGTGCTGACGAACCTCGATCGATTCTCCGAGGCGCTCGCGGTCCTCGACCGTCGGCTTGCGGCAGATCCGTCGGGCGCCGCTGTTCGCCTCAATCGCGCCGCCCTGTTTGTGCGGATGCAGGCGTTGGACCGGGCCGAGCGGGACTACCGGGCCGTCCTGTCGGCGGAGCCGGCCCATCGCGAGGCGGCCGTCGGCCTGCACGAGCTGCTCCAGCACCGCAGGCGTTACGATCAGATCGTCGAGTTGTGGCACGCGGTTCGCCGAGCGGGCGGACCGAACCCCGAGACCGGCGCCTGGCTGACGTGGGCCTGCGTCATGGCCGGACAGACAGATGAGGCCCGGTCATCGGTCGCCTCGATTGCCGCCGACACGCCGCTGCGCGCGTTCGCGGAGTGGGCCTTTGTCTGGAAGGCTCTCCGCGAGCGGGATTTCGCTCGACTGGCGCGGCTGTTGGACGCCCTCCCCGTCTGCGCCCCGGTGGGCGCGGGCCACCGAAGACGGATGCGGATCGCGCTCGCCGCGCTGTCCGACCTGCCGGCCGAAGCGCGGAAGACGGCACCCGGGTTGTACACGTTGGCGCGGGCCCTCGCGTTTCAGGGAGACCGTGCGTCGGCGGAGCGGGTTGCCGAGGGTGTGGACGATGCGGGGGAGTGGATGGCCCGCGCCGAGAAGCTCGTGCGGCGCCTGCACGCCGAGACGACCACAACGAATACGTCCGTCAAGGATGGATCAGCGCCGCGTTGACCAGGTCCACACGATCCTGCACGTCCCCGCGCAGCCCGAACTCGACCTCGACTGTCAGCGTTTTCGCGTCTCGGACGGAGAGGTCGATCGACTTGGGTGCGTCGGCGAATCGAAGGCCCTCGATCCGCTCAACCGGACGGCCGTCGACCTTGACGATCAAGTCGGCATCCGCCAGCGGCCCGCCGGAATCGTCGATGCCGGCCAGCGCGGTGAAGCGTTCGAATCGGCCGCCGAGATTCCACTCGATGCGACAGGCGGCGTGCAGGCCGATGCCCCGTGGATACGTCTGACCGCGGAGCCGCAGCGGTCCTCCCACGACATTTGTGCCGACGCGATAGGGCCACGCGGTCGAGAAATAGGGCGTGCTGTAGTAATCGGACGGCTCACGAGACCCCAGCCAGACGCGCTTTCCGCCCAGCACCTCGACGCGGTGGATGAGTCGTTGATTGAAGTGAACCTGTTGGGCGTCGGCCACGGTTGCCTCGACCGATTCGCTCCGCCAGCGCAATCGGGTGGCGATCAGACGGGTGCCGTCGCCCAACTCAATCGCGGCGCGGACGTCCGTCGATCTTCGCCGGTTCGACGGCGCCATTTGCAGCGCGTCGATCACGTCCCACCGAATCGACCGTTCGGTTGGCCCGTCGTTGAGGGTGACGGTCTCGGCGCCGGCGGCGACGACGATGCCTGCGGCGACGTCGCCGTTCATGAGGAGGATTTCGTCCTGATCGTCCCGAACGGATCGTGACCGGGGGCCGGATTCCTGGTGGGCGGCCCAGTTGAGTTCAGTGAAAGGTATCCGGAGGGTCCCCAGTGGGGCGTGTTTCATGGTCAGGTGCTGTGCGTCTCCGTCGACGATCCGGCCCGTTAGACGATCGCCGGCCCACGTTTCCAAGAACCACGGTCCCGACGGAGCGGCCGGCGACCGGGGCGCGACGTCGACCCGATCGATCTCTCCGGAGGGGACGCGCCGCACGTCTCCCACGGCGGTCTGGATCTCCATCTCGCCCTCGAGACGCCAGTCGCGAACGACGCCCGCGATCCTTCGCCCGTCGAGCAGGTATGCTTGTACGCGGAGCGGCTCGGCACCGCCAAAAGCTACGGCTTGGACGGTCGGAAGCAGAATCAAGATTGTTGTATACGCCATGTTCATTGCTGAAAAATCGGCAGGGTACGCGCGGGCACCTGAAGGATGATCAGGGCCATCGCCGTGCCATACTCCGTGCCGGCCTGGCCGCGCCAGAATCCCTCCGGCGCCTGCTTGGCGATCAGTTCGTCACGAATCGCCGGCCACCACCGCTTCCAATGCGGTCCGCCGGCCAGATACATCGCCTGCACTGCATAATAGTGACCGTAGAAGTAGTGCGTCTGTTCCTGCGTCCGGCCGGGCAGGAATTTTTCGACATAACCGAGTCCGCGACGGATCGCGTCATCCTCGTAGAGACCCGCATAATAGAGGGCGGCGATGCCCGCGGCCGATCGGGCAAACATGGAACCGGTGGAGTCCATCATGTAACGAAACCCGCCGTCGGTGTTCTGGCTTTCGTGGACATACTTGATCGCGCGATCGATCGTGCGTTTCGGCACGCGAACGCCGACGTTGCGGGCCGCCCGCAGGGCCATGATCTGGCAGACGGTCACGGACAGGTCGGCATCCTGCGCGACGGGATGGTATCGCCAGCCGCCCTGGTTGTTCTGCGTGCGAACGATCAGGGCGACGGCCTTGCGGAGCTTCTCCCGGAGATCCGGACGGACGGACATTCCGTACATCTCGGCGAGGAACAGTGTCGCGAACCCGTGCCCGTACATCGGTCCGTAGGAGGTCTCCGCCGCGATCAGTCCGGACTGTTCCGCCGTGGAGTTCAGGGTGAAGACCAGTCCGCGTTCGACGACGTCGGCGAAACGTCCCCGTCCCGGCACGTTTCCGTCGCTCACGAACGCCAGACACGCCAGCGCCGTGATGCCGACATGGCGGCCATATTGAGACTCGCTGCCGAACGACCCGTCGCGGCTCTGTTGCTGCGCCAACCACGCCATTCCTTTATCTACGGCCGCATTTAATTGGGGTGTGGGGCGATCGCCCGGTGCGGTGGTGGTCGGTGGTTGTGGAGGCGATCGATCTCCCCTGACGGCGGCGGGAGCCTTCGTTTTTTTTGATTCGCCTGCCTTGCCCGGGGTTGGCGCGGGCTGGGCGACGCCGATCTGCGTCCCGACGACGATCCCAAGCACGGCGCTCGCAGCAGCCAGGAGGCGCGGCGCCGGGCGCAGCGGCCGGCGGGTCGAGGTTTTGGCGGCGAAGGCGGTGACTTCCGGGCGCATTACTCTTCCTCGGATCGGCGGGCCAGCAATCGGTAGTATCGGAGGATCATGTCGCGGTACTTGGAGAGGAACTCTTCGCCGAAGCCCTGCACGATCTCGTCACGGTCGCGCGGCGGCAGGAATCCCCATCCGCGGGCCAGGCCGGCCGCGCCCGTCTTTTTATGGTCACTCGCGTCTGCATCCGGCCCGGCGGCGGAGCCTTGGCCCGATCGCTGCGCCGCGGCGGGCTGGGGCCGGGCGGCGTCCGACGCCTTGCTGGCGTCCTCCACGGGTTTGCCTCTGGGACGTCCCTTGCGACTGCGGGCGCGGCGTGATCCGCGCTGCCGTTTTGATCCGGCCATTCGCGCCTGGGCGATCAATCGGTCGATGCCCAGAATGATGCGGGCCTGGACTCTCTGCGTGTCCTCGCCGGGATCCAGCTTTCGAGCGAGTGCCTGCGTGGCTCGATCCATCTGCTCCAGGGTGTCATGGACGGCATCGACGGCCGTTGTTTCTCCACCCATCAGCCGGCGAACGAGGTCCTCATCGAGCACCTTCGCGGGTTGCGAAGTGGGGCGTCCGGACGGTTGCTCCGCCGCCAGGGAGGCAACCATGACATTCAGGACGAGACCGATGCCCGCGCAGCAGGCGGCGAGCCGCGCCCGGCCAGCGGCGCCGGTTGATCGCCTCAGACAACCGTCGAAAATTGCCAGCCCGTCCGTCATCTTTCGCCTCCTGCCTGTGAGGCCGCGGCCTTGCGAATCATCTCGACCGCAAGGTCGCGGATTTCCCGTTGAGACGTGCCGATGGACTCGACCGTCTTCAGTTGTCGTTCGGTCCGCAGGATGGGATCCGGCTCGATCCGATAGGAGGCCTGCGTCTGTTCATTGACGTCCGCCTGCATCATTCGCAGCATTTTCAGTTCGGCCAGCGTCGGGATCGGCCTGGCGCGGGTCGGACTGGTCATGCCGTTGCCGCCGCCGGCCGCCGCAAAGGCCTGCTCCTCGTTTTGCGTCTCTTCCTCGATCGCTTCGAGCAGGCGATTGAGCGAGCGAATGATGCCGTCCTGACGCGCTGTCGCCGGGCCGCAGTCATGTGACGCGAGCGCCTCCGCGGCAGAGGCCATTTGCGTGGCGATCCTGCCACAAATGAACCGGACCACCACGGATTGCAGCATCTTCCGCTTCACCGCTTCCAGCCGCTTGATCAGTCCCCGTTGCTCGTTTGCCATACGGTTCAGCCGCAGACCATCAATTCGCGACATTCGTCTCTGTTCGGTCCGCCGGACGTCGATGCCGGCCGTCTCTTCGCGCAACGCCACCTCGTTCTGACGGATCTGTTTCAGTCCGTCCCGTATCGCGGCCAGCGACTGCGTGCCGAGCGCCTGTTCCGCCTCCTGGCGGAGCGTCCGCAGGCGTTCGACGGCCTGATGGAGTGACGCCAGTGCGGCCTGTTGTCGTTCCTCCGCCGGCTCGCTTTGATGAGTCCGCAACCGGTCTGCGGCTTGGGCCATGGCGGCTGACGCGGCGTTGAGCGACTGGCGAGCGGCTGCGGCCGCTTCGGACGTTGCCTTGATCTCATCGGCCATCGATCGGGTGGTGTTTCGCAATGTGTCTTGACGAACGGCGAGGCGGTCCATGCCCGGCGAAGCCTCGGGTGGGGTGCGGAGTGCCCGATTGGAGGCCAGCAGGTCCTGTTGCGCGGCGATGACGCGCTCGAGTCGTGCCAGCAGGTCGGCGATCCGCCTGGACAACTCGGCCAGCGCCCGTTGCGGCCGCTCGGCGAGGGCGGCCAGCATGTTGCGAAGCACGCGAGCGGCGCTCATCTGAAAAGACCGGGCCTGGTTCGCACGATTCGCACGGATGGATTCCGCGGCCTGGATCATTTGCTGAACGACTGCACGCTGGATGCCGATGTCTCGGGCGCGATTCAGAGACTCGCTTGTCGGCCGGTCGGAGCGTGCGAGTTCCTTCGCCATGACGGCCATCTTTTCGAGCAGATCGGCGGACTCGCGGCCCAACTGCGTCTGACCCGCGGCGGCGCGCGTCAAGTCCATTCTCGGGCCGGGCTCGAGCTGTTCGCGGGACCGCCCCGCCGTGGTCCGCCCGAGACGATCCACGTCGCGTGCGAGCGCTTCCTGGCGATCGAGCAGGTCGCGGACCTTTCGGGCGACGGCATCGAAGTCGTTCCATTGATCGATTTCACGGACCATTTCGCGGATCGCATCGGCCACTTCGCGCTGCCGGTCGGCCGACGCCGACAATCCGCTGTCCTGACGCCCGGCCTCGCGCGATTCGGTTGCCCGCGTCAACGACGTGACCGCCCGAGCGAGCGGTCCGGTCGTCAATCGTCGGATGCGTTGCGAAAGGCGCGTCGCCTGTTGGGCGGCGTCCAGACGTTCGGCGCGGTTCTGCGCGGCTCGCCGGACCATCGCTTTCATGCGCCGCTGGATCGATCGCCCCTCGACGGTTGTGCGTTGCAGGTCGTTGGCGACGCCCTCGATGGCGGCGCGACCACGGTCGTCAAGAGGGTGGCCGCCGGCCGGGCCGGCGGCGACGGATTGGGTCTCGGCCAGCGCCGATTCGACCGCGGCCAGCATGTCCAGAAGGCCGCGCTTGGCCGCGATCAGGTCCTGCCCGAGTGAGCTTGCCAGCGCCGATTCCGAGATGATCTGAATGCGGACGGGATTCGATCTTACGGGCGGGTGTGTCTCGTCGCCGGAACGATAGTTGTCCCGCACGACGGCCACGCACTCCAGCGCATCGCCGGGCGACAAGTGAAGCTCGGACAGGTCCCACTCGTGCGAGGCATCGAGCCGCCGCCGATCGGAAGACGGGCCGGCCGTTTCGGATTCCAGCAGGTCCGCCACAACGTGCTCGGCGCCGTGGATCGACGTCGTCAGCAGCAGCGACTCGATGCCAAAGTCGTCTCCGGCCGTCACGGCCAGGTCCACGCGTCCGGTCGGCGTCGCCTCGACGGAACCGGTCGGACGGAGGAACTCGACCGACGGTGCCGCGTCCGGGCGGACGTCGAGCCGGTAGGTTGCGCCGTTGCGAGACTCCAGCCCGTCCCGGTCGAGCATCCGCACACGAAAGGTGAGACTGGCGACGGCGGTAAATTCGGTGAAGAGCGCGGTGGCGTCGTCAGGATCGTTGTCAAGTCGCATGGAGCGGCCGTCGTCGAAGACCAACTCTGCCTCCGATGTTCCATCGGTCCGAATGGCGGGAGGCTTGGTGACGACCAGTTCCAGTCGCGCCCGGCTGCCGCGGACGGCCGACGCTCGCGCATCGTCCAGCGAGCGGACGGCATGAGCCGCGCCGCCGGCATAGGCCGGCGGGGAGAAAACGAACCGGGCGGATTTCACGGCCGGTCGGTGAACGACGCGAATGTGAAACGGACGGTCCACGGTGTTGTCATCTCCGGCGGACAGCCCGTAGGTCAGGTCGGCCCGCATGCCTTCCAGCCTCCGTCGATAGACCCCATCGGCATCGCGTCGCATCATGACACGTCGCACGTCGGAGGCGTCACCGGCATGCGGCGATCGCGCAGTGAGGAAACCGCGTAGCGCTTCGTTGTCGCCGCGTTTCAGGCGCATCTCGATGGTGACGGACTCGCCGAACGCGACCGTCGCGTCGCCGGTCAGGGGTTCGATTTCGACCCGCCTGGGCCAGGCGGTCGGACCAAAGGGAACGGTGAACCGCTGCCATCCGATTTCGAGCTTTGCGGGGGCGAGGACATACGCCCCCACGGTCGCGGCGATCAGGGCCAGAGAGACCATTGTCGATCGCAGGGGCCGGCGGGCGCTGACGGCGCGCGACGGCGGCACTCGGGCCGCGGAGCGAACGGTGTTAGTCAGTACGCGATCCCACAGCGCGGGTGCACCGTCGGCACCGCGATCGAGATAGGCGACGGCGCTGGCGAGGCGATCTCGATAGTCCGGCGTCAGGCGGCCCAGTGTCAACGCCATCTGGTCCAGGCTGATCGGTGCGAAGAGGGGCCGACAGATTCGGCGGACAAACCACAGCGATGCCCATGCCGCGAAGGCTGCTCCCACACCCACTCGGAACAGTGCGGGGAAATGGACCCACCAGTCCAACACCACGGCGGCGCCGAACGTCACGAGGGCTGCGCTGATCAGCCGGTTTGCGCCGTCGATCGTCAGCAGCACACGAAGGCGCCGCCGCACCGATCGCAGTGAGTCCAGAATGTTGTCAGGACTCATTGTGCCACCCCCCGTCTTGATCGGCCGAGGCGGCCAAGCCGGATTCGAGACGCGGCAGACAACGGAATGTCCTCAAGACCGTTCACTAGGCCAGACCCTGTATCTTTCGAATCACCCATTCCGCCACAATGAACATGATGAACAACAGCAACGCCAATCGCGTGTCCCAGAGAGGCTCTTCGATGTCTGCGCGGACAAGTTCGCTGCGATCCGGGAGCGCGTCGACAAGGGCTTTGGGATCGGCGTCAAGGTTGTGAAACTCGCCGCCGGTCCGACTCGCGATCAGCCGGAGGAAGGCGTAGTCTGCCTCGGATCGATGACGTTCGGGGTCGCTGGGTGACACGGTGATGGTCCGGCTCGGGATCCGCGCGGGTCCGGTTCTCCGCGGGGTCGAGACGGAGAGCGTATAGCTGCCGGTGCGTCGCGGAATGAAGGTTCCCTCGAACGTTCGCGCCCGCGGCCCGAGGCGTGACAACGCCACGCGCTGGATCAGACCGTTTTGCCCATCGGTGATGTCCACGATGGCGGACTCCATCTCGCCGGGCGTGAGCGATTCGCCCGCCCGCAACCGGACGCGGACCTTTCGGCCGAGGTCGTAGAGTCTGTGATCGGTTTCGAGCCGCCAGCGGTGTTCTCCGCCGAGCCGCCGCCCGCGCGCCAGCGTGCGGATCGTCTGCATCCAGATGTTTTCGTAATAGACGTCGCCCGAATATCGGCGCCAGCGCCAGACATCATCGCTGCCGATGTAGCACGTCCGCCCCGCGCCGTAGCGGCCTAGAACGACCAGTGGCATCGGTTCGCCCGTCGGCGTCGTCGCCGTGGGATGGACCGCGAGGACCGTCGCTCCGGGCTTCGGCCCCAAGACGCGGGCGTACCAGAACCACCCGGGCAGCGATCGCACCAGCTCGGTGCGTTCACCCTCGTCCACATCCAGATGGAACAGCGAACTCTCTCGCCCCTCGGTCGTCAATTGGAGCGAGAAGGACGTTTTGAGCGACGAGTCATAGCGCCCGTAGAACGCCGGGTCGGTTTTTACGGGCAACAGCCGGGCGATGGGTGAGCGGTGCAGCGCGTGCGGCATGTGGCGCTCGCCGGCGACGAACGCGATGCCGCCGCCGTGCACCGATACGAAATCGTCCAGCATGGCGATCCGGGCGGCATCGACCCACGGTCCTCGCAGATCGACGTCGCCGAGGATGACGACGTCGTACTGCAACAGGGTTTCGATGCTGTCCGGGAAACGCCGGATTGGCTGCGTGCCCTCCTGCGGAAAGTCGGGGTCGGCGCTAACGAGAAGGCAACTGCTTTCCAGCGTGGGTTCTCGAGCGATCAGGTTCTTCAGGTACCGGTACTCGAAGCGAGGCCGCCCTTCGACGTAGAGCACGCTGATCTTTTCATCGTGGACGAGGATCGTGACGTCCGCGACGTTGTTGTCGCGTGCCTGTTCGTCATCCCGTGGGACGGCGACCACACGCAGACTGCGCCGACCTCCGCGTCTGGGGCGAAACCGGAACTCCGCCTCGGCGGACTCCGACGCACCGCCCATCGCATGTGTTTGCGACGCCAGCAGCGTGTCGGTGGCCTGGTCTCGCAACTGGACCTCGACCTCGACCGCGTCGTCGTAACCGGTGGCGTCCAGTTGTACGCGGATGGCGACCGGATCGTGCACGAAGACGTGCTCGTCCGCCCAGATCGACGTGATGGCGATGTCGCGTCGGGGGCGGGTCGACCCGACGGCCACGACATGCACCGGCACGGACCGTGCCCCGGCCAGCGTCACCGCCGATTCAAGCTGCTGCGGCATATTCTGACGTCCGTCTGAAATTATGACCAACCCCGACAGTCGTCGGCCGTGCATCTGCTGCAGCGCCTCCGTCATCGCTCCGACCACATCGGTCCGGCGGCCGTCCGGGGCCTGCGTTTCGAGCCGGTGCGTGAGGGGTGGCGCCTCGGCCCGTCGCGCCAGGGAGCCGACGCGTTCGGCGGACGTGGCGAATGTCCACAGGTCGCAATCGTGGCGTTCCAGCAGTTGAGGCAGCAGTCCGTCCGGCCGTGCGAGGGCCGCGACGACCCGATCCCACCGGCGGTGGCCGGTTCGCTCTCGCTCGGCGCCGGCTTCGTCCCGCACCGCCATGCTGGCCGATCGATCGACCAGGACGGCCACGACCGAGGGGTCCACGGTGTTGCGCCGCAGGACCAGGATCGGTCGCGCGAGCATCAGCAGAATTACACTGATGACGCCCATGCGAAGCGTGATCAGAATACGCCGGCGCCATGCGGAGACGGCCTCTCGCCGGTATAGAAAAACCACGACCGTCGCGGCCAGCACGACGCCGACCAACTGTATCCACGCGGCGGGCGGAGATTCCAACCGGATTGACAGGGGGGCGTCGCTCGCCAGGTGGATTTGTTCCAATCCGAGCAGCCATTCCAGTATGGTCGTCATCGCTGATGCCCGAACCACGTGGCCATGGCGCCTTCGACGACGGCCATGACGCCCAGCGCAAACATGAGCATGACACTGAACTCCCGCCGCGGGGCCAACAGCGATCTCACGCGGACCACCTGATCGGGCGCCACCACCGACGCGCCGGTTCCGAACGCGTCGTTCAGCGTGGCCGGGTCGACTGCCGTCAGCACGCCGTCGGATTCGTGGACATTGACGGCGAAGTGCGCGCGGTGTCCGCCGATGTCGAGGTCATACACGCCCGGGGCCTGCGTATCCCGATAGATGAACGCCATCGCGTCGCCGAAAGGTTCCAGTGTGACGGGCGTCGTGTTTCCGTCCGGCCGGACCACTTCGCCCCCCGGGTCGGCGCGACCGGCGGGCACCGGCTCGATCAGCGCGGCGCCGGCGAGGACGTTCGCGTGGGTGCTCGCGTCACCGGCTGCGTAGGCCGTCAGGCTCAGGATCAGCGGCACATAATCGGGTTTGGACGGTAGATTGGTCCACGTCATGTTCGGGCCGGTCATCCAGAGGACGACGTGGCCGCGACCCACCGCGTACGTCATGACCGCCGGATCCCCCGTGGAGAATCGCAGCAGTGTCTGGGTTGCGGGATCGGACGCCTCGGCTTCTGCACGCCAGTATCCCCGGACGTGCGCCGTGAGCAGCCCACCGTGATCGTGACCGGCGAATTCGGTCAGGGCCGGGTGATTCGGGTCGGCGATCTCCAGCGACGGGACCGTTGTGTCCTCCGGCGGTTCGATGCGTTCCGTCAGTCGCACGGGCAGCAGGCCGGTGCGAGCCGCGTCCGCGTTGTAGCCGGCCGGCAGGACCTGATCTCCGAGGAACATCATCAGTCCGCCGCCGTTTCGGACGAACCGGCCCAGGCGGGCCCAGGTGGTTTGCGACACACGTCGAACATTGCCGAGCACGACGACCGCGTAGTCGTCCAGTATCTGCTGATCCATATCAATGGGTGTTGTTGTGGTGGTGCGGTTTCGGAAAGCCTGCCCGCCGCGTCGCCGCGCGTCCAGCGCGGCTCGGAAGTAGAACAACTCGGTTTCGCCCGGTTCGGCAAAGGGGCGTCCTTCCACGGCCAGCACCGGGATTCGATCGTTGACACGAACGGCGAGGTGGCGTTCATCGTCGGCGGACAGCACGTCGCCCGCCGATGTGGTGACGATGGCAGAGAGGCGATGGGATCCGTCGCGGTCGAATTCGACCTGGAACTCGGCGGCGTGGGTCTGGCCGGGCCGGAGCGGCGGCAGGTCGAGGACGCGCACCTCCACACCATCCACGCGCAACGCGACCCGGGCCGCCGCCACGGCGGTGTCGCCATGATTGGCCACCTCGACCGAACAGAGGGCCGGCACGCCGGCGCCGATGAACGGGCTTGTGCAGCGAAGATCGCGGATCGCGAGGTTCGGACGCTTGCGGGGCCCGACATTCACAAAATAGACGGCGTCCAGGGAGGCCCCCTGATCGGACCGCAAGTCTGGTCGGCTGTCCGCTGCGGCCGCAAGGGCGTCGATGCCCCGCCCCGGCAGCGAGGCGACGGACAGGTCGGTCAGGATGTAGACCAAGCGACAGCCCTCCAGGGCATCGCTCTGTTCCAGGAGTCCGGACGCCACACGAAGCGCCCCGTGCAGGTCCACGGACTTGGACGTGCCGGTCAGGGCATTGAGGACATTGCGCACCGCGGCGCGGTCATGGACTAGCTGCGTTCGGGCATGGGCTTCCGACGCGGCGGTGACCACGGCCACGCGGTCCGACGGATCGAGACTGTTCACGAGGGTTCGCGCGAGCCGGCGTGCCGTTTCGAATGCGGTGGAGCCATCCTTTCGGACGGCCGACATAGACAGACTGTCGTCGATGACGATCACGCGGTCGAAGCGCGGCCGGCCCACGGCCGGCAGCAACGGCGAGCTGTCCGCGTGTGGCCGCGCGATCGCCAGCCCCAGCAGGACGATCACCAGCGTTCGGGCGGCCAGCAGCAGCCACTGTTCGAGCCGCATTCTGCGCCGGCTTCGCCGGTGCGCCTCGAGGAGGAAGGCCATCGCCGCCCACGGCTGCTCGCGGTGACGCCGCCGATTCAGCACGTGAAGGATCAGCGGGATGGCGGCCAGTCCCAACGTGGCCCATGCGATACCGGGATGAACGAATCCCACGGCTCATCCTTTCCCTGCGCCGTCCGGCGGGCTGCGGACCCCGGCTTATCGTCCGCGCGACAGCCGCGCCGCTCGCGTCGCCAGAAACGCGCTCAGGACCGTACTCATCGAGGCACGCGTATTGAAGAACTCGAAGTCGATGCGCTGGTCATGGCATCCGCGCCGCATCTCATCGATGAACGCTCGAATCACTCGCAGGTATCGCTCGCGGATCACACGGGGTTCGGTGAGGACCTCGCCAGTGCCCTCCAGTCCGCGAAAACGGAGCGGTTTGCTGAAGGGGAAGTTCAGCTCGGCGTCGTCCAGTATCTGCAACACGATCGGCTCGTGGCCGCGATGGCGCAGGTGCTTGAGGCCGGACACGATGTCGTGCGGCTCGCCGAACAGGTCGCTCAGAATCACGATCATGTGACGGTGTGCGAGGGACTCGGCCAACATGTCCATCACCGTGCGGAACGCCGTTCCTCCGGTGCCTTCTGCTTGTTCGAGCGTTCGCACGACGGCCTTCCACTGGCCGGGGTTGTTCGAGGTCCGGGTCGCTGGGTGCAGTTCGGTGTCGAACGTTGCCGCGCCGACGGCGTCCGATTGCTGCAGGGCCAGATAGGCCAGGGCCGCCGCCGCGGTGACGGCGTACTCGCGTTTGGACAGGGCCGATGCGGGTGATCGGTAACGCATCGACTCGGAACAGTCCACGAGCAGCAACAGTTGCAGGTTGGTCTCCTGGACGTACTGCTTGACGTAGTGTTTGTCGGTGCGGCCGAAGACCTTCCAGTCGATGAAACGGACGTCGTCGCCCTGGGAGTATTTCCGGTGTTCGGCGAACTCGACCGAGAAGCCTCTGTGTGGCGAGCGGTGCATGCCGCTGATGAACCCCTGGACCAGACGCCGGGCGCGCAGGTCCAGCCCGCTGATTTTCGCCAGGACGGCCGGGTCCAGATATCGCCGATAGTCTTGTGTCGCGCGTACCATGTGTTACGAAACCACTTGCTCGGCGCGGCTGGGCGGTCGCGGCCCACCGATCGGTCAATCCCGCATCAGCCGATCGGCGCCGACGGCATCGAGTTCGGGGGTGGCGCCGCGAGGAACCGTCTTCAGAAGCCGATCAACGATGTCATCCGAGCCGACCCCGTCCGCGTCGGCATTGAAATTTGTCACGAGCCGATGGCGGAGCACCGGATGGACCACGGCCTGCACGTCGTCGGTCGAGACGTGATATCGTCCGTGCAGAATCGCCCGCGCCTTGCCCGCCAGCACGAGAAACTGCGACGCCCGCGGCCCGGCGCCCCAACTGACATAGTCGTTGATGAAATCCGGCACGTTCGGTTCGCCGCGCCGCGTTGCCCGGGAGAGGCGCATGGCATAGCGCATGACGTGGTCGCCGCATGGCACGCGGCGCACCAGCGACTGGAGCGCCGACACATCCGCCGCCGAGAACACACGCTCCAGGGGCTCCTCCTGCGAGGCGGTGGTCAGGCGGACGATCTCAAGTTCTTCGGTTTCATCCGGATAGTCCACGAGAATCTTGAACATGAAGCGATCAAGCTGGGCCTCGGGGAGCGGATAGGTGCCTTCCTGTTCGATCGGGTTCTGCGTGGCCAGCACAAAAAACGGCTGCGGCAATCGGTGCGAAAACCCGGCCGCCGTCACCTGGTTCTCCTGCATGGCCTCTAGAAGCGCGGCCTGCGTCTTTGGCGGCGTCCGATTGATCTCGTCGGCGAGGATCACGTTGGCAAAGACCGGGCCGTGAACGAACCGGAGTTGGCGGACGCCCGTGCCCTTGTCTTCCTCGATCATTTCCGTGCCGGTGATGTCGCTGGGCATCAGATCCGGCGTGAACTGGATCCGGCTGAAGGACATGCTGAGCGTCTGGGCGAGTGAACTGATCATCCGCGTCTTGGCCAGTCCCGGCACGCCCTCGAGGATGCAGTGCCCCCCTGCGAACAGGCAGATCAGCAGTTCCTCGATGACACGGTCCTGGCCGACGATCAGCTTGCGCAATTCCTGCTTGATCTGATCGTACGATCGGGCCAGCGTCTCCGCGGCCTCGACCTCGCGACCGGCAAGATCATCGGATTGACTGGGTTCGCGATCTGCCACAACGGCTCTCCGTCGGGGAGGCTCCTGTTGAATCCTAGCGCGCGCCAAGCCGCTGTCGGCAGAATCTGCGCATGTAGGCCGCCCGCCCACATGTTATATCGTCGACGTGTGCGGGTCCGGTGCATGTTTCGTTTGCGCGGACAGGGCTTCGTCGCGTTCATCTCGCAGGCATCACGGCGTGGAGCAGGCGAAAAATGCCGAAATGCGGTAGGCTGGCTCGACATGAGCGAGGCATTGACGATGGCCATGGTGGGCGTGGGTCAGTGGGGCAGCAATGTCCTGCGGAGTCTGGCGTCCGCCCGGCGGTGTCGCCTGAAGTATCTCTGCGACAATGACGCCGCCGTCCTCGGCCGACAGGCGGCGCTCTATCCGCGTGCCGCCGCCGTGGCCGAGCTTGCCGAAATCCTTTCGGACGAGGGCGTGCAGGCCGTCGCGATTGCCACCGAAGGTCCCGAACACCATGCGCTGGCGAGCCGAGCGCTGGCGGCCGGCAAGCACGTCTATGTCGAAAAGCCCATGACACTGACGGCTCGGGACGCCGAGGACCTGGTCCGACAGGCGCGGACGGCCGGGCGGAAGCTCATGGTCGGCCACCTGCTGATTCACCATCCGGCGTTTGAGGCCCTTCAGCGGATGGCGGCTTCCGGCGAGATCGGCGACATCTATTACATGTACTCCCACCGGCTGAACCTGGGCATCGTCCGCAAGGATGAAAACGCCTGGTGGTCCCTGGCGCCGCACGACATCTCCGTGGTGTGCCGGCTGTTCGACGCCGAGCCGGTGTCCGTGGCGGCCCTGGGCCAGTGCTATCTGCAGCCGGGCATTGAGGATGTGGTTTTTGCGACGCTGAAGTTTGCCGACGGCCGGATGGGGCATGTTCATGTGTCGTGGCTTGATCCGCACAAGATCCGAAACATGACGATCGTCGGAACGAAAAAGATGATCACATGGGACGACATGTCCGCCGGCGAGAAGCTCCGCGTCTACGACAAGGGCGTGCTTGCGCAGGACGTTGCCTCTTACGCCGATGCCATCACGCTCCGCACCGGAGACATTGTGATCCCGAAGATCGCCGGCGACGAGCCGCTCCGGCGCGAGATGCAGCATTTTGTTGACTGTTGTCTCGATGACAAACCGGTCCGGACCGACGGGGCCGACGGCTTGCGCGTGGTGCGTGTGCTGGCGGCGGGCCAGCGGTCGCTGGAACGCGGCGGCGTCCCGGTTGATCCGCGGAGCCTCGACGAATGAGCACGACGGACGGTTATTTCGCCCATGAGACGAGCGTCGTGGACGAGCCGGCCACGATCGGCGCGGGCACGAAAATCTGGCACTTCTGTCACGTCACGGCCGGGGCCGTGATCGGGCGGGCGTGTTCGATCGGGCAGAACTGCTTCGTGGCCGGCACGGTTCGGATCGGCGACCACTGCAAGATTCAGAACAACGTTTCGATCTACGACGGCGTCGTGCTGGAGGACTTTGTCTTCTGCGGCCCCAGCATGGTCTTCACGAATGTGATCAACCCTCGCAGCGAGGTCGTTCGCCGGGACGAGTATAAATTGACGCACGTCTGTCGAGGAGCCACGATCGGGGCCAACGCCACGATCGTCTGCGGCGTCACCCTCGGCGAACACTGTTTCATCGCCGCCGGCGCGGTCGTGACCCGGGATGTTCCCGCCTATGCCCTCATCGCCGGTGTCCCCGGCCGCCTCATCGGTTGGATGAGCCGCCACGGCCACCGGTTGGCGTTCGACAAGGCCGGCCTGGCCACCTGTCCGGCCTCCGGCGAGACCTATCGGCGAACGGGCGACCGCTCGATCGAGCCCGCCGGTTGAGCCGTGCGGGTGCCACCGGCGGCTTGTCCGCCAGTGCCCCGTGATTCGCCGGCGCGCCGATTTCGTTACGGACTCTCCGCCCAGTCGATGTGGGGCCGATCTCCCCAGAGGGATTCGAGGTCGTAGTAGTCGCGGCGCTCGGCATCAAACAGGTGAACCACGACATCGACATAATCGGCAACGATCCACGTGCCGTCATCGTACCCTCCGGTGCCGTATGGCCGCTGACCGTCCTCTCGCGCCATCGCTTCGATATGGTCACAGGTGGCGCGCATCTGGCGGTCCGAGGTGCCTGTGGCGATGACGAAGAAGTCGCAGATTGGGCTGACGCCGCGGAGATCCAGCAGCACGATGTCCTCACAGTGGTCGCTGGCGGCGATCCGGGCGCAGGCCACGGCGAATTGGCGGGCGGCCTCGCTTTCACGAACGGACTGCGGGCGCGACGCCGCCGCCGGCTCGGCTCGGCCGGTCGTGGTGAAGGTTCGGACCTCTTCGGCTCTGGCGGCTTTTTCCGGCATCGTCCTGCTCGCTCCCGTTGTGGTGTCACCATGTGACCGGCCCGCGCCGAGACCTGTCGTGTTCTCACACAGGTCGGTCGGTCGTGTCGCCCGAGGTGTCGGGCTTCTCAAGGTCACGACGGATTGCCGAAGGAGGGACTCGAACCCTCACTCCCTTGCGGGAACGGGATTTTGAATCCCGCGCGTCTGCCAATTCCGCCACTTCGGCGCCTTATCTGACGAGGGCTTATAGGCACCCCGGTCTGTTGTGGGACGTATACGGGTCCAATCTTCGCACACGGCCGGGCGCATGACAGCCGCGGCGTGCGATGACCCGGATGGCCCTCGTAGCGTCGGGTCCCCGTGCCCGACGTTGGTGAACGGGAGGCCACAGGGGGTGGCGGCCGCCACGGGGGGTGGCCGCACGTCGGCCACAGGGGGCCGACGCTACACCGGCTCATGAACGGTCGCGGACCTCACAGAGTCCCTGTCGGCTTCTGCGCACCCGTTGCATCTCTGCACGGCCGTAGAATACCGGCGGCGACCGACGACGTAAAGCGGGGCGGCATCGTACCGGCTCCGTCACACCGGATTGGCGGGAGGCGCAGGTACCCCGCCCGCGCGCTTTCCGGGGCAATGCACCGGCGAGACGCCGATGCTCCCCATCTGATGAGGCGTGAACAGAGCGTGGGTTGCGAGCACGCATCGGCTCAGCCCGTCTGGAAGAACAGCAGCGCCGAGCCGGCGACGGCGATCACGGCTCCGAGGATGGCACGGGTGCTGATCCGCTCCTTCTGAATCACGGCGGCAAACGGGAGCAGAAAGATCGGGCTCATCGAGCAGAGGGTCTGGGCGATGCCCAGCGGGGCACGGTCCGTGGCCACCAGCGACATCCAGACGCCGAGATAGGGACCGACGATCGCTCCGCCGCAGGTAAGCAACAGGCCGACGGAGCGCGATCCGTCCGGCAGCCGGGAGTCGTTGCGGCGGCGTTGTCGCCGGCGAACGTGCCAGATGACGACGGGGACCATGCCCACTCCGGCGAACACCATACGAATGAAGGTGGCCGTCTGCGGCGGAAGATGCTGGTCCGTCGGGAGCCAGCCGTGGCCCATGCCGCGTTTGCTGAGCAGGAGTCCGGCCGCCTGACAGACGGCGGCGATAAACGCCAGGGCGCAGCCCTGGAAGCGGCGGCGCCCGGCGGAGACGGCCTCGGGCGGCGGTCGCTCCAGCACGACCCAGGCGACGCCACCGACCGTGAGCGAAACGCCGAACCAGGCGATGGCGTGCAGCGTCTCACCCAGCACCAGCCAACCCAACAGGGCGGCCCACAACGGCGACGTCGTCATGATGAGCATGGCCGTGCGCGGCCCGATCTCGACAAACGACTTGAACAGGGCCTGGTCGCCGATGGTCAGTCCGATGAGGCCGGACAGGGCCAGCAGCAACACCTGTTCGGCATTGGCGTCGGGCAGCCAGTGACCGGCGAACAGGCGGTGCGTGACGCCGAGCAAGACGACCGCCAGCGCGATCCGCGTCGCATTGAGGACGGTCGTGCCCAGCCGACGGGCGGCGGCTGTAAAGAAGAGGGAGGTGGCTGTCCAGAGCAACGACGTTGCAATGCCGGCGGCATGACCGAGATACGCTTCGAGACCGACCCACATGAGAGCGGGCGATTGTAATGCCCTCGCGAAACGAAGACAGACTCACGCGTGCGTCCGGTAACAAACCGGTGGCGGAGCATCCCAAGGTCGACACAACGGCCGCCGGTGTGATATACTAGCTATTTGCGGGCTTATACTGTTCATGCTGGCTGAGGTAGTGGGAATTATGATGAAGAGAATTGCAAATGTGGTCGCCGTGGTTCTGTCCGGCTTTTTCGTCGCTTCGGCCTGTGCCCAGACCGGAACGTTCATCGATCGGCAGCTCCCGAGCGACGTCCGTGTGGTGACCTACAACGTCAACTGGGATTCGATCTTTCCGGACAACGATCCGAACAATCACTCATTCCGGTCGTTCAACATGGTGCAGGAGTTCCGCCGCGTGATTGCCGCGCTCGATCCGGACGTGATGTGCCTTCAAGAGATCAACAGCGCCCGGAACCCCCAGGACGTGGCGGACATCTTCGACGCCGAGCTCCCGCTCGGGGGTGGAGCGGGCTGGCAGGCCACCATCGGTTACAGCAACGTCATCGTCAGCCGATATCCGCTCACGATGCTCGCGTCGGACACGGTCCCGCAGGGTCAGCGGGCCCAGGCCATGGCCCTTGTCGACCTGCCGAACGCCGCCTTCAGCGTCGACCTCTACCTCATCAACGAGCACTACAAGTGCTGCGGCGGATCGAACAACGACAACAAGCGCCAGCAGCAGTCGGACGCCGTGGTGAACTGGATGCGCGACGCCCGAACGCCGGGGGAATCGATCGATCTGCCCCCCGACACGCCGATCATCGTCCTGGGCGACCTCAACATGGTCGGATCGCTCGGGCCGCTGAATACGTTGGTCTGTGGCAACATCTTCGACAACGGCACCTACGGCCCCGATTCACCGCCCGACTGGGACACGAGCTGCGACACGGACCTGCACCCGCTGCACAACGTCGTCGGCCCGGCCGACTATACCTGGCGCAACGACAACAGTAGTTTTAATCCCGGCCGTCTGGACTACATTATCTTTACCGACACGGCCTTGACGCCGGCCAACCGGTTCATCCTCAACACGACCACGATGAGCGCGGCCGAGTTGAGCGCGACCGGGCTCCAGACGTTCGACGTCGTGGTCGCTCCGCCCGGCGATTTCGACCACCTCCCGCTCGTCGTCGACTTCCGCTTGGCCCAGACCCCCGTCGCCCCAGATGGCGACGCCAGTCTCGACGGCCTGACGGACGGCGCCGACGTGGCCTGGTTTGTGACCCTGGCCGAGGCGGGCGCCGCGGCCGACCCGGCTCGCATCCCCCACGTGGACTACAATGCCAACGGCGTCGTCGACACCGGCGACCTTCCCGGCTTCGTCGGCAACCTGCTGGGGCCATAAGCCCGCCGGCGTGCGACGCGTGCGGCGGACCGGGCGCGGGTGGCCCATGCTCTCCCGGGGTGGAGGACGGACATGGGTGGTGTAGACTCTCGAGGCGTCGGTTCCCCACCCCTGGAAGGGGCGGGGCACCCGGCTTGGGCGCCCGCACCGATCGAATGCCGATGGAGAGCCGCGGGCTTCAGCCTGCGCGGCCTTCGTATTACAGATGATCGAGCGACCGCGCCACTGGGGCACTGGCGGACAAGCCGCCAGTGGCACCCGTCGGGCGCTGCGGGGCATTGCCGCCGGAACTGTCACGGCTCCCGCCGGTCTTTGCCACGCACTCAACCGCTCGCACCTCCATTTCCCGCCGCATTGATTCCCAGCCCCGGATCGTTCACAATCCCCCGCTTTCCAGCCATTCGCCGGGCCGCGGGAGTTTCTGATGGAAGCCTTCAAATCGTTGACCACCTGGCTCGACGGACACGTCTGGACGATCTACCTGTTCATTCTGCTGCTCGGCTGCGGCCTCCTGTTCTCCATCGTCACCAAGTTCATCCAGTGGCGGGCGCTCACGCACGGTGTGTCGGTCATCCGCGGCCGGTATGACCGACCGGAAGACGCCGGCCAGATATCTCACTTTCAGGCCCTCTGCGCCGCACTCTCGGCCACGATCGGTCTCGGCAACATCGCCGGGGTCGGAATCGCGGTGACCATCGGCGGCCCCGGCGCCGTCTTTTGGATGTGGGTCGTGGGCTTTTTCGGCATGGCCGTCAAGTTCGTCGAGTGCAGCCTCGCCACCATGTTCCGCGACGTCCGTGACGTGCCGGACTCCGGCGCCCCGGCCCTCATGGAAAGAGACGCCGAATCCCGCACGCTGGAATACGCCGGCGAGGCCCCGCCCGCCCCCGGCGCCGCCGAACAGGCCCGCGGCGAGGTCCGCGGCGGTCCCATGTGGTATATCCAGAAGGCCATGGTCGACCCGCTCAAGGCGAAGGGGCACCCCGCCTGGGTCCTCTTCAAGATCATGGCCATCGTGTATGCCAGCGTGATTGCGGTCGCATCGTTCGGCGGGGGCAACATGTTCCAGTCGTGGAACGTGGGCAACACGCTGGCTCGCGAAGGCGTCGATCCGAAAGTGACGGGCGTCGTCGTGGCCTTCCTCGTGTCCCTGGTGATCATCGGCGGCATCAAGCGCATCGGAGCCGTTGCCGGCAAGCTGGTCCCCTTCATGTGCATCCTCTACGTGCTCGGATCGCTTGCGGTCCTGGTACAGAACGCCGGCGCGATCGGCGACATGTTTGTGCTGATCTTCCGCTCGGCCTTCACCCAGGTCGCCGGCGAGGGCGCCTTTTTCGGGATCGGGGCCTACGCCGCCTTCGAGTGGGGCCTGCGGCGGGCGCTCTTCTCCAACGAGGCCGGCCAGGGGTCGGCCGCCATCGCCCACGCCGCCGCCCGCACCGACGAACCCATCCGCGAGGGCGTCGTCGCCGCCATGGGCCCCTTCGTCGACACCCTGATCATCTGCACCATGACGGCCTTGGTCGTCCTGAGCACCGGCGTCTGGAACCGTCCGCCCGTCGGCACCGTCAGCGAGATCCGCGGGGATACGATCGTCGTGGCCGCCACGCCCGTGAGCGAGATTCCCGAGGGCCTCCGCGCCGCCCACTACGCCGACCTCGTCGACGAGAACATCAAGCTGTGGGTGATGGTGGCGAAACCGGAGAAGGATGGCAAAGAGCCGACGCGTCTGGTTGCCCATGCGGACGCGCTCGGAGAGCGGTCGATGGCGGACCTGTCGATCCTGGACCACTTTGTGATTCAACTCGCGCCGAGCGACGAACAGAAGGACACCCAAACCTACGACGCCAGCCGTGCGAAACTCGCCGTCGGCCAGCCCGTCCACATCGCCCTCAACGGCGCCGAGATCACCCGCTTCGCACTCGACACGGTCGCCGTCGGCATGGGCCGGTGGATCATCCTGATAGGCGTCTGTCTGTTTGCATTCAGCACGATGATCAGTTGGAGCTACTATGGCGAGACGGGGACCGAATACCTCTTCGGTGGCCGAGCCGTCTTGCCCTACAAGATTCTCTTCGTCATCGCCATCTTCATGGGCTGCGTGATCCCGGAGTTCAGTGTGGTCTACGATTTCTCCGACGCCATGACCGGCCTGACCGTTTTCTGCAACCTTCCGGCCTGCCTGATCCTGCTGCCCACGCTCGTCCGCGCCGCTAGGCACTACTTCAACCGCCTCGACACCGGCCAGATGCCGCGAACGCGATGAGAGTTGTCAGGTATCAGTTGTCAGTTGTCAGTCTTCAGTTTTCAGATTCTGACTTTTCGTGCCGGTCTCCGGCCCCTGATCCCTCTGTCTTTTTGACGTTTTGACTTCTTGACTATTCGACGTTTCCCCGCGCTATGGGCAACCTCCCTGGATCAGGCATGCCATGAACGGCTCGATGTCTGCTCCGTTGACCGCGCCGTCGAGATTCATGTCCGACGTGCACGCCCGCTGCACCGGCGCCGCGATCGGATCGAGCAGCACGGCGACAAAGGCCGGCACGTCGCCCATGTTCCGGAATCCGTCCCTGTTGACGTCGCCCCGCGCGGCCGGCCGGATGGCCGGATTGGCCGGGTCGCCGCAACTCAGGACCTCGTCCAGATCGAGCGCTCCGTCACCGTCCCGATCGATCCCGATACGTACCTCCGTCCCGAAGGGCACGAGCGTATATGTCAACTCGCTCCCCGGTGCCGCCGCGTTGCGGAGCAGGTCGGCGGTGATCGTCTCGCCCGCGCGGTCTGACTGAAAGACGCCGCCGGTCAGATAGACCCAGCCACGGCTCATGCCGCCCTGTCGGCCCTTGACGACCAGTCCGACCTCCGAGGCGTCGGCCATCGCCATCGCCGTGTTGATCAGGTTGACGAAGGGCGGATAGTTGTTGTTGGGTCCATTGAGGGTCAACTGCCGGCCGACGCCGGCGTGCGTATCCACCGACAGCGACAACAGAAAGGCCTCCACGTCGCGCCGCTGCTGCAGGCCGAGCGGCCCCGGCGGAAAGTTGAACGGCGGCAGGTTTAGGAAGGCCGTCAGGGTGTCGACGCTCCCGTCATGGGTATAGCCGAACCCGCGATTGTTGTTCGCCGACAGCCTCGAAAAGCCCGTCTTCTTGTGCATATTCCGGAGTTGGGCGATCTTCATGGTCTGCGGCTCCGGCGCGGCCGCCAGAAACTCGACGGTCGTATCTGTGCCGGTCGGCAGCGCATGGCACGTCACACACGTCAAGGCGCCGGCCGTGATCGGGGCCGTGAGATACAGGTTCAGCCCGGCCTGGGCGTTGCCGCCGTTCGGCAGCAGGGGCCGCAGGGCGTTGTCGAAATCCCGGTTGGGATTCGGCGGATACCGCAGCGTCGCCACAAAGTTCGTGAACTGCGTCATTTCGAGCGGCGTCAACTGGGTGTCGTCTCCCATCAGGCTCATGAACGCCCCGTTGAACGCAGACAGCCCTTCCTTGTCTCCCCGCCAGTGAAACGGCTCCGTCCCCACGATTCCGAGGAACGATTGCGTCACCATCGGCCCCTTCATCGGGTGCCAGTCGCTGCAGTTGCCCGGTCCCTGGCGGCATGTCTGATTCACCGTCTTCATGGTGCCGGCCGGATTGCCCAGGTCCCATGCCAGTTGATCCATGCGGCCGTCGACATGACACGACGCGCACGACGCCTGGCCCAGGCCGCTGGTTCGGTGTGTGTCATAGAGGTGTGGGCGACCCGCCCGAATCACCGCCGGTGTGGGGTCGAAAAAGCCCACCCGCGAGACCTCCGTCCGCGTCACCGTGTCGATTTCCGAGATCGTCGCCGCAAACTTGCTCAGCACGTACAGCCGCGACCGGCCTTCGTCCATTACCAGGCCCGTCGGGCCGGCGCCCACGTTGATCTGTCCCAGCCGGCCGCCTCCGCTGCCGACGACGATCACGTTGTTCGAGCCCATCCCCGTGATGTAGCCGTCGCCTCCGGCCTCCCAGACGATCCCGCGCGGATCACCGATCGACTGGTTGCGAAGCGGCTGAGGGATCGTCGGAACCGCGTACGTCAGGTGCGGATTCAGATCGACCAGCGTTGATGACGCGGGATTCGCCGGATCAAATGTCCCCAGCACCACCCGAACGAACCCTCCGTTCACCTTCGGCTCGAAGCGCACATCGTTGATCGCCTCGGTGCCGACCACGCTCACCTCGCCGGACGGCTTCACCGCCAGGTGCATATCGAGATTCATCAACCCGCTGGCGTACGTCACGGCCAGCGTTCCCACATCGATCATCGCCACGTCGTGGTCGTGGAGGTCCCAATTCACCAAGCCGCTCCAGTCGACGCCGTTGTCGTCCATCCATCCCCCGGCCGCACCCTTGCGCACGATCAACGCCACCGGCGGCGGTGCCGGCAACGCCGGATTGAGCGGTGGATCAAACACCGCCCCGGCATTCGGCGGCGGATTCTGACCGCCATACGGCCCGAACGGCGCCGACACCGCTTGGCGATCGACGATCGTCGTCCCGTTGCCCGACTCGAAGATGGCCACATACACCGCGCTCCCCGAGGCGTTCGTCGCCAGCGCTCGCGGGTCCTCTCCCTCGATCGGAACGATCACGGGCGGCTGGGCCGGATTGAGCGGATTGAACACGAGCACCTCATTGAGCTGCGACACGCTGACGAACGCCCGCTGCGGCGCTCCGGCAAACACCACGTCCGCCGGTTCGTCACCCGTGTTGATCGTCCGAACCACCCGGCCCGTCGGCAGGTCCACGACGCTAATGTTGTCGGAGATGTGGTTCACGACCCACGCCTCGGTCTCCGTCCGCGCCCGGACCGACACCGGATCCAGCCCGACCGCGACCGAGCCGAGGTGAACGGGGGTGCCACCCGACACATCGAACACCTCCAGCCGGTTGTCGGCCGTGTTGACCGCCAGCAGCGTGTTGGCGGACGGCGTCAGCGCGATCGGACTGACATGTGGCGACTCCCAGTTCACGAACCCGGTCTGCGCGCCGGCGGCGGCGCAGACGGCCAAAACACTTGTCAGACAGATACTTGCGCAGAATCGAATACGATGTTTCATGGGGATCGGCTCCTTTACCATCCGGGGAGAAAGTCCTGCGTTACTCAACGCCTGGCTCGAGCGCGGGGGTCTCGCCGGCCAGGCCCACCATCCGGACCAACGACGGAACAGCCCGTGTAATGCGACGGGCCGTTTTTTTTTGGGTACGCTGCCGGGATGTCAGTTGTCAGTTGTCAGTTGTTTGGTCTCGGTGCCTGATCGCCGATCCCCGACTCCCGATCTTGATTTTTGTGCTTGCCGCCGAACACAAGGCGGTAGAACTCCCAGTTGGACTGGCCCATCGCGCGGAAGAGTGCCCGGGGATTGTGCTCGACTCCGGGCAGGACGGTGAACGTATGGGGAATCTTCAGTCGCCTGAGGTGCTCGTGGAGTTCGCGGTTGGCGGGAAGCGTTTCGTCGAGTTCGCCGACGGACTGACGGATGAGGATTCCGTGGCGCAGAGATGCGGCGTGCTGCTCCGTGAGCACCCAGGGGCTTTGGGCGCGGAAGTAGGCATGATCGCCGCCATAGATGGCGCGCAGGAGCCATTCGCGGGCGCGGGGCGTGGCCCGCGGCGTCTTCTTGAAGTCCTTTTGGAGAGGGCCGCCCCCGAGGATCGAGACCGCACAGAAGATGTCAGGATACTTGAACCCCAGCCGGGCCGCGCCGTAGCCGCCCATGCTGAAGCCTTCGATGATTCGCCCTGCGCGAGACGCGATGGTCCGAAAGGTGGCGTCGACGTCTGGGATCAGTTCCTTCATCAGAATGGTTTCGATGGGCGTCCTTCCGTCCTTGGAGTCGCACCACATCCCGTTGCGCAGGCCGTTTGGGAAGACGATGAGCATGGGCGGTATCTTGCCGTCTCGAATGGCATCGCCGAAGTACTTCGCGAGTGGGCGTAACTCGGCCGCTCCGCCACCCGATCCGTGCAGCCAATACAGCACGGGGAAGCGGCGCTTTGTCTGTGTGTCGTAGGCGTCCGGGATGTAGATGTGGTAGCTGACCTTCGACCGCGCTGCCGCACTCTGGAAGATGTGGTTCCGGAGCCGCGGCGTGTCGACCGCGGGCAGGACCCACTGCGGCGCGTCGCCTTGTCCCGGGGGCCGTCTCGGAGCGGGGCGGCGCTGCGAGCGAGACTCCGGCGGCCGGACATCCGGCGTCGATCCTGACCTCACGAACCCGATCTGCGCATCGCCTGCGGCGCAGGTTGCCAGGACGCCGGCCAGACACACACCTGCGCGCAGGCGCAAACGACGTTGCGTTTGAATACCCTGTTGCATAGGGGATCGGTTCCTCCATCCTCCGGTAAGGAATTGCGCAAAAACAGGGCGAAAACTCCGGTCCGCCAAACGGCAAAGCCGGTGAGGCGGCCGGGCTGCGTGATTGCTCGTGCTATTCCTGCGCCGTGTCTGCGGCCGGCCCCACCTCCTGACCAACGACGGAACCGGCCGTGTGATGCAACGAGCCGCGTTTTTTTTCGGTGCTCTCGCTATCTCAGTTTTCAGTTTTCACGGGTCAGGTTTCGGCCCCCGGGTTTTGCGTTTTTGACGTTTTGACTTTTCTCCTCGGTCCGCCAAGATTGCATTAACATACCTTCGCCTGCATCGTCTCTACAGCGGAGGTTTGTCATGCAACGCAGTTTGCTTTTCCGGTTGGCGCTGGTCGTCGGCCTTGCCGCCACCCCGCTTTGGGCCGGCGACGAGCCTTTGCCCGGCTCGGTCGTCATTGGCGGCAAGACGTTCGAGATCTATCCACCCGACAAGCTCCGCGCCCGCGGATATGCGGTGCCTGAGATCCCCCACGACGAGAACGCCGCGTGGGTCTACATCGACGCGATCAACACCTTCAAGAATCTTCCCAAGGACTTTCCCACCGATGCGTTCTATGAGGCCGTGGGCGGAACATGGCCCGAGGGCGAGACCGGCGAGCGGCTGGCCGAGTGGCTCGAGCGCAACAAGCCGACCATCGACCTCTCCCGCCGCGCCACCGACATGACCGACTACTACATGCCCCTCTTCCGAGGTCAGTCTGACGCCCTCATCGAGGCCCTGCTCCCGAACCTGCGTGGTCGGCGACAGTTGGCCAAGCTGCTGGCCGTCGACGCGGCCCGCCAGATGGCGACCGGCGACGCCGCCTCGGCCATCGACACTTACCTCACGATCGAACGGATGGGGCATCACGTCGCCCACGGCCACACGCTCATCGAGGGGCTGGTCGGGCTGGCCGTCAGCGGCGTTGCCGAGCGGGGCTTTATGCGCGTGGCCGAGTCCGGCAAGGCCGACGCCCGGACGCTGCAATCCGCCACGGCCGAGATGGACGCCCTGGCCGCCACTTTCCCCGACTGGGAGACAATGATGCGCGGCGAGCAGATCTTTTCATCGTCAATTGTCGACGACGCGATGGACCTTCCAGGCATGATGTCGCTGGGCCTCGGGCAGTTTCCCACCGGACAGGGGCGGCCACCCGCGCCCACCGGCTGGACGCGCCTCGCCGCCCGGCTCAAGCGGCTGTTCTTTCCCGACCGCGCGATGAAGAAACACCTCCGTGATCACTACGACACGCTCATCGCCGCGACCCGGCACGACGACGGCTCCGTCGGCATGACGATCTCCGAGGACGAGGTCTTTGCCCGCATCCCTGCGTGGGATGTCGCCGCCCGCATGTTTGTGCCCTCGCTCGAACGCTGTTACGAGCTGACCCTGCGCGGGCGCAGCAACTTCGTCCGTGCCCGGACCGCCCTCGCCGTCGCCGCCTACAAAAAAGACCATAGTGACAACCCGCCCGCGCTGGCGGCCCTCGTTCCCGGCTACCTGCCCGCCGTCCCTATCGACCCGATGACCGGCCACCTCCTCGAACCTGACAAGCCTGCCGATGCCCCCAACGGCGGGTTGCTCTTCGTCAACCGCGACCGTGAAAAGACGCTCCGAGAAAAGCGGCGGGAGCCTGCCGTCGGCGGATCGAGACAGTCGCGCTGGCGGCGCTATGCCGAGTCGTTCGCCGCCCGCTACCGGCTCACGCCCGCGCAGCAGGCGGCGGCCGAAGCCGTCGTCCGCGACATCGAGACCCGGGCCGCGCGGTTTGAAGCTTCCCGAGCCGCGGAGATCGAACGGATGGCCGCCGCCGGCCGGTATCGCCGCCTCAACGACAGGCTCGCCCCGCTCGATGCCATGTTCGATGAACTGAAACGCCGCCTGGACGAGCTCCCCACCGCCGATCAGAAGGCCAGCGCCCGGGATGATTGATGCAAGCCGACGCCCACAACCGCGCCGCCCCCGTTCGAGGAGGTACGCCGTGACCGCCGCACACCCCCGCCTTACCGCGACCTTCATGCTGACACTCAGTCTCGTTTTCGCCGCCCGCGCCGACGCCGCCGACCCGCTTATCGATCTCCTCCCCGATGACGCCATCGCCGCGCTGCACATCCCTCGGCCCAGCCGGGCCCTCGCCCCGGCCGTCCTGACGCCGCTGTTCGAGACCCTGGCCCCCGACAAGCGGACCGCCCGCCTCTGGACCGACGCCGTCAAGCGCCTGCCCGGCGCCGTGCTTATCGGCGCGGTCGCCCCTCACGGCCGCGACCTCGCGGACGTCGACGTCATCATCGTCCTGTCCCTCCGGCGGCCCGGCGTCTCATTGGACGACCTCGTCGACAAGACCCTGCTCCCCGCGATTCTCGCGGCGTTCGGAGTCCCACCCGACGCCGCTCGCCTCGACCGCGGCGGCAATGCCACACAAATCTACATTCGCCCGAGCGACCGGCCCGTCTTCGCGTTCGCCGTCCGGGACAAGCTCGCGTTCGGCTCAACCAACCCCCAGTTCGTCCTGCGATGGAAGGCCGGCGCCTGGCCCCCACGCCGTTGGATCGACCTGCCCGGCGTCCGCCGGATGCTCGCCCGGCTCCCCGCTGCTCCTTCTGCTCGGATTCTCTTCAACCCGCTGCCCCTCGTGGGCCGCATCGAGAAACCCAAGCCCAACAGTGGGCTTGAACTCGCCCTCAAGGTTCTCGCCCCGGAAGACGTCCAGGCTGCCGCCGCCGACCTGTCGTGGCACGGCGCCGCCCTCACCGTCGAGGTCAACGTCGCCCTCGCCGATGAATGCCACGGCGTCGCCCGAATCCTCACACGCCCGCCGAGCATGCCCCGATCGCTTGGCGTCTTTCCACCCGACTTCCTCGCCGTCGCCCGGGTCGGGTTCGGCAGCGGTGCCTCCGTCGTCCGCGAGCTTTACACCCTGACCGATCGCTTCGACGAGGCCATCTCCGCCGAATATCGCATGGAGTTGGCCGAGTTCAACAAAGAGATCGGCGTCGATTTCGAGCAAGGTCTGCTCGGAAACCTCGTCGGCGAGATGGCCTTCGGCCTCCGCGTCGACTTCACCCGCCGAAACCCCATCGGATGGGCCGCCGTTTTTCCCCTGCGTGACTCCGCCGCCTTTTCCGGCCAACTCGACCGACTCATCGCCCACTTCAACCTGACCTTCGAGACCTCCGGCGAGACCGATCCGCCGGTCCGAACGGCGACCGGCACCTACCCCTTCGCCATGCTGGTTCGCGACGGACGCCTGATCATCGCGGATACGTCAGAGACTATCGTAGACATCACGGCATACGCCGCCGAGGCCGGTGACGACGATCGTCCCGCCGCGCCCAATCTTCGCGCCTGCCTCGCCGCCCTCGGGCAGCCGAACCAGTTTTGCGCCATGCTGGACGTGGACCAGCTGCGCCGGCGCGTGCCGATCTTGCCGATGGCCGTCGGTTCAAAGCTCGCACCGCTCTTCGCAAAAGGCTCAATCGGGGCGTCGTGGACCTTTGAGGAATGCTGTGCGCGTCTGACTGTTCGCTGGGCCTTTGCGAATGCCTCGGATCCAAAACGCAAGGAACACTCGCGTCGGGCGTCGGATGCGAACTCCACCGTCGCCGCCGACGCGCTCGTGACGCTGATGCGAAGCGCGGTCGCTTCGGCCGGGGCCGCCCGCCGGCAATCGCAGCGGATCATCAGCCAGTCGAACATGCGCACCCTCGGCATGGCGTTGTACGTATACGCCGAAAAACACCACGACGACTTTCCGAAGAGCCTCTCCGACCTGCTCCGCGCGGTCCCCGACATCACCTCGCTCGACCGGCTCGTCAGTCCCTACGATGGGCGCGGTCCGAAGTCCATCGACGACGTCGAGAAACAGTCCTACCTGATCTACCGCCCCGGCCTGAGTACCAAGAGCGATCCTCATGAGGTCCTGCTCGCCGAGCGCGACTCCGGCGACCGCGGCGGCGCAAACTTCCTCTTTGTCGATGCCCACGTCGAGTTCATCGCCGAGCCCCGTGCCTTGGAGCTCCTTCAGGCCATTCGCGCAAGCGCCTCCGAGGTCCGGCCATAACACTCAGCCATGCAGGCAGGGCGCGCTCCGGCCACGGCGGCGCGGGTCTTTTGGGCCGGCGCTCATGTGTCGCTCGTATATTCTTCCTGACACCTTTTATGGGGGGAGGGCGTTCAGGAGGTGGGGGATGGCGGCGGCGAGGGAATCGGCGAAGAGCAGGCGCCGGCCGTGGGCAGGAAGGTTGCGGACCGCTGCGCGGTGCGAGGGGCCGTGGCCGGTCAACACATGGACGGCGCCGGCCAGGCCCGCCCGGCGGGCCGTCTCGATGTCGGTCCGGTGGTCTCCCACGATCCAGGACGCCTCCAGCGCCAGCGCCAGCCGATTGCGCAGGATCGTCAGCATGCCGGGGTTCGGCTTGCGGCACGGATGGTCCGGCCAGTCGTAGGGCGGCCGAGCGTCGGCGTGGAACGGACAGGCCGCCACGGCGTCGATCCACCCTCCGCAGTCCGAGAGCAGCCGATCGACCTCTGCCTGTGTTCGCACAAACGCCTCCCAGTCGTACAGCCCGCGTCCGATTCCGGATTGATTGGTCACGACCACGACCGGCAGGCCGGCGCGGTTCAGCGCCGCGATCGCGGCGCCCGCGTCCGCCGTGAGTCGGACATCGGCCGGATCGTGCAGATAGTCAACAAGCTCGACGATCACGCCGTCGCGGTCGAGGAAGACGGCCGGTTGCCGGGGCAGGGCGGCGGCATTGTGTCGACGGATATCGACGTAGATGCCGTCATGGATGTTGTCTGAGACGGAACTCATGTCGTTGTGCCGTCGATGTCAATCGGCGTTTGGTTTCCAGCGTGTGCGCAGCGTGTGCGGCACACCCAACAGGTCGCAGAGCTTGCCGGCGACAAAGTCGACGAGATCGTCGACGCATCGCGGCCGGAGATACAGCCCGGGCGAGGCGGGACAGATCATGCCGCCTGCCTGTGAAATCCGGAGCATGTTGGCGATGTCGATCTGCGAGATCGGCATCTCTCGTGGTACGAGCACGAGCCGGCGGGCCTCCTTCAGGTGCACCGCGGCCGCCCGCGTGATCAGGTTGGCCCCTGTTCCACACGCCACGTCCGCAAGGGTGTTGACGCTGCACGGACAGATGATCATCCCATCGGTGAGGAACGACCCCGAGGCCAGCGCCGATCCGACGTTGCGGTAGGTGTGGCTGGTCACGGCGCCGGCGGCGTCTTCGCCGACCAGGGCGGCGGGGGTGGGGTCGGTCATGTCCAGCTCCTCGGCCAGCAACTGCCGGCCGTGCGGAGAGATGATCAGATGGACGCGTGTGCCGGACTCGCACAATACCTGGAGCAGGCGCCGGGCGTAGGCTGCGCCGCTCGCGCCCGTGATGCCCACCACCAAATGCTTTTCCATGAGGCCTCCGTCTCGAGATCAGGGCCGTTCGGGGCACGGGCGTGTCAGAGCGCATCGCCGAGGTCAGAGCGGCGGACGACATCTTCCCGACGGTCGCGGTTCGGATCAGGCACGGCGATGATGCGCCGCCGCGGCACGACCCCCGCAGGTCACAGGCACTGTCAGTCCGCCCCCGAGGCGAGCATTGTAAGTGAGGACAGCCGTTCCCGCGCCTCGTCGGCCCAGCAACTGTCGGGGTATTTCCGCACGAGTTCGTCCAGTGTGGCCTTGGCTTTGTCCACGATCGAGTCTTCATCGAGTGCCTCGGCGAGGTAAAAGAGTGCCTCGGCTCCGGCGGCGTGTCCGTCGAGTTTTGCCACGATCGTCCGGAACCGCGTGATCCGCTGAAAGACGGAGGGGATGAGGTTGGCGAGACGGTTTTCGATATAGCCGGCGGTCGTGGATTGTGGGAAGGCGTGGGTGATGGCGGCGAGGTTGGCGTGGTAGTGCGGGTCTTCCGGGTCGAGCCAGAGGAGGAGCTGAACCGGGTGCACGCGGAGGTTGGGGTCTCCGCGGCGCTCGCCGAGGAGGTTGCGCAGCGGCCGGCGTGGGTCGCCCCGACAGGCCGCCAGCATCTCTTCGAGCCGCCGGGCCTGCAAAAGGATGATCGAAGTATCAATTCCCAGGCCGGAAGATGCCGGCGCCTTGCCGAACATGGAGGCCGGAGCGATGCCGGCGGCGGCGTCCGCACTGGTGTCCCGCTCGGCCACTCCGTCGTCGGCTTCGCCTTCCGATCGGAGGCGCCGGAGCAGGGCGATGGACCGGTCCAGCGCTCCATCGCGGGCATGGAGGACGGCCAGCCGGCACATCGCCACGGTCGTCACAGGCCCGGCGCCCGAAAACTTTTCGACAATTGTCTCCCATGTGTCCCGCGAGCGTGGGCTGGGGAGGCCGGCGTCGTATTCCGCGCGGTGGTCGAACTCGAGCCGCGTCTGTCGCAGCCGCTGGTCGATCGCTCTTCCCTTGAGGTAGAGGACACTCGGGACGTAACGGGACGCGCCGAAACGGTCCATGAACGAATCGCATCGTCGGACTGCTTCGGTCCGGTCTTCCTCCAGGCGCGTTGCGACGCGGCGGATGGCCTCGTCCAGGCACACGCGATGGATGGTGTCGTAGGACGCGTGCCGGGATTTGTTCCACCAGCGGTGCGTCGCCTCGACGCGGGCTTCCGCATCGATATCGACCGGACGAAACATCTTTCCGTTGGGTCCGATCTCGTGTTCCAGGATGTGATATTCGAGGGCGTCGCGTCCGACCTGCCGGTAGAAGATCAGGACCGGCAGCGCGAACAGGACGGCGAGGATCGGCGGGATTCCGCCGGGGCGGTATCCGATGAGGCGGGCGACGCCGAGGGCGGTGGCGCAGATGATGCACGATCCGAGGAGAGCGAGGAACCAGGGTGCATACAGGAGCGCCTGGTTTCCGACGCTCGACGGCTGCGAGCCCGCCGGCTCCCACGAGGCCATGACGAAATATAGGGCGACCGGCACCAGCCCGAGGAGCGCCGAGGCGTATCGGAAGGACAGCTTGAACGGACGGATGGCGGTGACGGCGCAGCCCCCCAGGACCGTGATGCCCAGCCACGGCATGGCCGCGAGGAAGACCACCATCGACGCAAAGATGATCGAACACGGAAAGCGGTAGAGAATCGCGACGAGGATAGGGATCGAGCACAGCGACGCGAACAGGAGGCCCATGGTGATGCCGTGGGCCCGCACGCGCTGGACGCTGATCGGATAGGTGAGGAAGTCGGTCAGCGTGACCTGCTCGGCCCCCACGGGATTGAACGAGTGACGCATGAGAGTCACGTAGCCGTCATGGGACCACGGGGCATAGACGCCCGTGCGAAGCCAGAACGTGAAACAACACAGCCCGGCGAAGAGCAGCGCCAGCAACGAGAGCATGAACACCGCGCGGCGGCGATAGCGCGGCGTGGTTCGCGACCATACGTCGATGATCGGCATGGCTGCGCTGGCGGTGGTGTCGCCCTCGTGCGTCATGCGTCCTTCCTTGCGAGATGGACCGTCACGATCCCCCCCGTGAGGGCTTTTTGGCGAACGTCGGAAAACCTCGCCGACCGGAGCGCGGCGGTCATGCCTGCCGCATCCACAAACGATAGCACCGACTGGGGGAGGTAGCGATAGGCGCCGGACCGATCGCCGCTGAGGGCGGTGGCGACTCTCGGCAGGATTCGGCGAAAGTAGAGCGTGTAGGCGGCGCGGAGGAGTCGGGAGCCGGGCATCGAGAACTCGAGGATCACGGCGCGGCCACCGGGTGCGAGAACGCGGTGAAACTCGCGCAGGCCGTGGACGAGGTCCTGAAAGTTTCGTACGCCGAACGCGCAACTGACGAGGGTGAAGCTTTCATCTGCGAAGGGCAGCGACAGGCCATCGGCTTGAAACCATGCGATCGAGGCGGCGTCGCGCCTGCGCGCCAGGGCCAGCATCTCCGCGGCAAAATCGCACCCCGCCACGAGCGCCGGCCCGGCCGCGGCAAAGGCCCGCGTGAAGTCGCCCGTTCCGCACGCCACGTCCAACACGGCATCGTTCGGGCCGACGCCGGCCATGTCGACCGCCGCACGCCGCCAGTATCGGTCGCGGCCGGCCGACAGAACGCGGTTGACCCGCTCGTAGGTCGGGGCGATCCGGTCGAACATCACGCGGACCCGCGCGGCTTTGTCGGCTTGCGCGTGGGGGTTGGCCAGTCCTGCGGGATCCCAGACCGAGTCTAAGTTCGAGCGTGTCATCACCGCGCATTCCAAACTGTGTCCACTCATGACCGAACTGTTACTGCCGCCGGAACCGCTCTCTCACGGTCGCGGCTCTGATTCTGACTCGGCATTCCTCGTACATGTCGTCACAACCACCGGATCAACACGCATAACGCGAAGGACAGCAGCCCCATGATCAACATGGCGTGAGACCACGGCTTCTGAAAGAAGACCTTGTACATCACGACCAACACGGCCATCGTACCGTAGAGCGTACCCATCACCCACAGCCGCAGCGCGAGGAACCTGGCCCCCGTCAGCGACCCGGTCAGCCCGGCCACAAACAGGACGGTCCCGGTCGCGAGCCTGTACCGATCGTGCCGGATGCTCCGGTAGTCCTGTCGGGTCTCCTCCGACTGTTCGCTCCCGCGACGTCGGGCCTCCGCCAGCGTGAATGGCTTGTTGCACTCCGGACATCGCCGCGCCGTCAGCCCCGCGAGGTTGTAGTCGCACCACGGGCAGAGATGGGGCGGCTCGGAGGGCACAGGCCCCTCCGGGTCGCGCGACTGTGCCAGCGGGGTCGATCCCGCCGCCGGCGCGTAGCGAAAGTCGCCGGCGCGGCTCGTTTCTTTCGCGTCATGGACGTCGTATCCCTCGACATCGTCCGGACGGTCGACGTCCGTCATGGCAATCCGTACTCCGACCATCGTCCCTCGACGAGCCGGGTGATGGTGTCGGTCATGGCGAGGCGGCGCGGCCAGTCGCGCACGAGGCCCTCGCCGGGGACCTTCCGCGTGGCGTCGATGCAGATCTTGCTGCCGGCGCCTTCATGCGGAGCGGCGTGATCGAGGATGTCCATCGGTCCGTCGACGATCATCGTGTCGCGACGGGGGTCGACGTTGGCGCCGACGGCAAACATGACGGCCTGTTCGTCGTGGACGTTGACGTCCTCGTCCACGACGATGATGAACTTGCTGAACATCATTTGCCCGGCCCCCCAGATGCTGCTGGCCACTTTTCGAGCTTGATAGGGGTACGCCTTTTCGATTTTGACAAAGCAGAAATTGTGAAACGCCCCCCACATCGGCAGGTGGTAGTCGAGAATGTCGGGGATGAGCATCTGCAGGAGCGGTAGAAACACGCGCTCCGTCGCCTTGCCCATCGGGTAGTCCTCCATCGGCGGCGGACCGACGATGGTCGTCGGGTAGATCGGATCCCGGCGGTGGGTGACGGCGGTCACGCGCAGGGTCGGGCACTGCGTCGCGAGGCTGTAGAACCCGGTGTGGTCTCCGAACGGTCCTTCGCGGGCGGTCTCGGTGGCGCTGACCCAACCTTCGATGACGATCTCGGCGTTGGCCGGCACGTCGAGGGGCACCGTGGTCGCGGGCACCATCGGAAGGCCCCCGTTGTTGAGGAAGCCGGCAAAGAGGAGTTCGCTGAGGTCCGGCGGCAGCGGACAGGTTGCGGCATAGGGCAGGACGCTCTCGCCGCCGAGGACGATCGCCACGGGCATGTCCTTTCCGGCCGCCGCCCACATGCGGTGATGTCGCGCCCCGTCGTGATGCACGTGGCAATGGAAGATGGCCGAGCGCGGGCCGGTGACCTGGATCCGGTACATTCCCACATTCGGCTCGGAGCCGTCGGGCGCGGTGGTGTGGATGCCGCCGAACGTGATGTATCGCCCGGTTCGTCCGTCGCTGGCGCGTTCGCCGGCGTCGCTTGGGGGCGCCGCGTCGTGCGATCCCGGCGAGCGGTGGGTCACGTCCACGTCCACCCCGCCGTCGAAGGGCCAGCATTGGATAATCGGCAGTGCGAACAGATCGGCGTCGTCGGTGTGGACGACCTCCTGGCAGAGTCCGCGGCGCACACGCTTCGGCCCGTAGCCCGCGATCTTCGCCAGCTCGGGCAGCATCTTCATCTTCTGCATCAGGTTCGTCGGCGGCGCCGGATGGATCAGACGTGAAACTTTTTCGGCCAGTGCTTCAAAGCTGTCGGTGCCCAGCGCCATCCTCATGCGGGCGTAGCTGCCGTAGAGATTGATCGCCACCGGCATCGTGTGGCCGCGGACCCGCTCGAAGAGCAGCGCACAGCCACCGTCGCCGCCGTGAATCGGGTCGGTCGCCGGGGCGCCGGCGGTCCCCTCGTGCGCGGGCGACTTGCTGACGCGGTCGGCGATTGCGGAAATCTCGAGGGCGGCATCGCATTCGACGTCGACGCGCCGCAACTGTCCCGCCGACTCCAGCGCGTCTACGAACGACCGCAAATCCGGATAGGCCAACGCACGCTCCCGCGCCAGGGATTCCCCGATTCATCACGACAGAGGTGCCACGATATCCCGCCGCGTAGGCCGGCACAACGGAGGGAAGGGGGCAGAATCGGAGGCAATACGCAGCAGGTCCCACATGTGCCCCTGGCGGCTTGTCCGCCAGTGCATGAACGGAGCGTACGACGTGTGGACGCGGGCCAGCGAGCTGCCCGTCGTGCCCGGCCGCCGACTGTGTCACGGAACAGCGGTGTGGCCGGTGGCAGGTCGGTCCGCGTGTGGGTTACGGTGCCATGAGCGTGCCGACGAACAGATCGATGTCGAGTCCATCCGATGCGCCGTTGGCGTCCATGTCTGCGGCGCAGATGACGCGTGCGTCGGCCGTCTGGCCGATGAGGGCCGAGACGAACGCGGGAATGTCGCTCAGGTCGACGAGGCGGTCGCCGTTGGCGTCGCCCCTCAATTCGACATCGAAGAGGCCGTCGCCGTTGGGATCGAAGACCGTCGGGTCAATGGTGGGCAGGGTACAGGGTTGGAGTCCGTCGTCCGGCCCTCCGGGCGGTGGGAAGACCTGCATGACGACCGGCTGGGGCGGGTTCCCGTTGTTGTCCCAGAGGTTGAAAAGAGTCTCGCCGCGGTTTCCGGGGGTTCCGAAGAAGGGATTGTTGAGGTAGAGAAAATCGATGTAGGGGCGGCTGGACGATTCGTATTGCAGCAGGACGCGGACGCCAACGGCGAAACCGGGGATATCGAAGAAGGTGTCGTCCCAGAACTGGCCGTCGGCGTAGGTCTGCCCGACGGGCGCGGCCTGGATCGCGGCGAAGCCGGCGTTGGTGAATCCGCGGGGCGGGATTCGATTGTCCTTGAAGACCTTGTTGGAGACCGCGACGTGGAACGACGGTCCCTGCGGGCGGTTCAACTGGGTGGCCAGGGCGGCATCGACTCCGAATTTCGCTTCATAGACTTTTGTCGTTGCTTCATCGAGTTGGTTGAGCACGGCGTCATAACCGCCGAACTCGATGAAGGGCGTCTGGTTGTCGGTGCAGTCGAAATACTGGACGGTCAGGAACATCCGGCGTCCTTCGGGATAGCCGGTGGGCAACTTGTGGCCGGTCTGATTGGTGATTCGAACGCGCAATTGGTCGATGCCGGGGGTCTGGGTGCTGTCGAGAAAGACCTCGAGGTCGGCGGCACACCGGAGCATCTTGTCGTTTCGGAGGATGTTGGCGTCGATTCCTTGCTCGTCGCCGAACCCGAGTTCGCCGAGGCCGGCGCTTCCCCAGTGTCGCTTGATGGCGTCGAGGACCCAGGTGGCGGCGCCGCTGAACTGGTGCTGGCCCAGGTCGTCTCGGGGCGTGAATTCGAAATCGCAGGCGGTTGCCCCCGACCCGTGCGGCATGTGGCAATGCTGGCACTTGGAGATGTTCACCTGGCCGGGGCCGCCGAAGCGGTCTCCGAGGAGGACGCCGCCGTTGGCGAAATCACTTTTGAGCCATTCGCTGAAGGTGCGCTGCTCGGGGATCATCTCGTATTTGTTGCCCGTCGGGTGTGCGACGCCCGTTCCGTTGAAGACGAAGGCGCTCTGTTGGGGATCGACCGGGTGGAAGTGGGGAACGCCGACGTCGTGGCAACTTGCGCAGACAGCGGCGGTTTCATGAAGCGGGGACTCGAGGGTTCCGGGGGGATGGAAGATTTCGCAGTTGACCTCCGGCGGCACGGCGGCGCCGGGAATCGCGGCGAGCGGGAACGGCCCGCGGCGCCGGTCCTGCGGATCGATGACGTATCCGCCGTTGCCGTTGCCGCCCGCCATCGGCGGATTGCCCAGGTCGAAGGATTGAATCGGGGCGTTGGTGCCCAGGTCAGCCAGGATTTGCGTGTCGGGAGGCGGCCCCGCTCCGCCGCCGATGCTCGGCAGCGGATCGACGAGCCGGTGACAGAAGTGGCAGGTAACGCCGTCACGATCTTCGAACGTCAGGGCCGAGCCGTCGGACGGGGTCGAGCGTCCCGCGAGCCAGCCGCGTGGAGCGTGGCATCGGATGCAGGTTTCGCCGATGCCCGGTGCGTCGGCCTCGGCGATATCAAGACAGGCATAGAAAACGGGATCGCGCGCCGCCTGGGCCTTGAGGCTGCCGGTCCAGTCGCCATAGATGTTCAGCGTGCCGCCGTGGCAGCCGAGACAGCTCTGGTTCGCCGGAATGATGGGAACGGCCAGACCGTTGGGCTGGGTTCCGCGTATGAAGAAGTTTCCGGGCGTCGTGTTGAGCGGTAACTCGGCGGGCTGCCCATAGGCAGCGGCGCCAAACCATGCGATGGCCATCGAAACGACTACAGTCTGGGCTGTCGCGCGCATTGCTTCTATCCCCTTGAAGAATCGCGGTGTGTTTTCTGCGGACGGGAGCCGGGCTCAACAAACCCGGACTCCACCTCGTCCGAGTTGTTCATGATACCGAAAAAGGTTCGAGAATGCAATGCCCGACTCCGTTTCCTGACGTTGCGGGACGACGCTAAGTGCTTGTCAGATCAGGCGTTGGCCATCACTGTGGCCGTGGGGAGGGCCATGCCCTTGAATCGGTCAGGTCCGGGTAGGGCTCTATGTACAGGTTCGGGGTGTGATTGTGCAGAGGACCCTCGTATCGTCGCCCCCCCGGTGGCCGACGTTGGTGCATGGGAGGCCACCGGCCAGGTCCCGTCGGCCACGGGGGGGCGATGCTACGATGCGGACGTCGGGTGCGTCTCGACTGTCGCGGAACCTCTGGATGGGGCTGACGCTCGATCGGTTGGCATACCGGACGTTGGGGCCTTAAACTGGGCTGATATCCCGAGTGAAAGGAGACCGGTTCATGACCACCGCGACGAGTCCGAACGCCGCTGGGGCGCGGGTTGTGCATGCCCCGCGCGGGAGTGTGCTTTCGTGCAAGGGCTGGCACCAGGAGGCGGCCCTGCGGATGCTGCACAACAACCTCGATCCCGACGTGGCGGAGGACCCCGACCGCCTGATCGTCTATGGCGGCACCGGCAAGGCGGCGCGGAGCTGGGCGGACTTCGATCGGATCGTGCGTGCGCTGCGCGATCTGGGCAACGACGAGACGCTGCTGGTGCAGAGCGGCCGGGCCGCGGGGATCGTCCGGACGCACGAGATGGCCCCGCGTGTGCTGATCGCCAACGCGCTGCTCGTGCCGAAGTGGGCGACGTGGGATGAGTTCCGCCGGCTGGAGGCGAAGGGGCTGACGATGTTCGGCCAGATGACGGCGGGGAGCTGGATCTACATTGGCACGCAGGGCATTCTGCAGGGGACCTACGAGACGTTCGGCGCGGCGGCGCGGACGCACTTTGGTGGGGCCCTCGCGGGGCGTTTCGTCCTGACGGCGGGGCTGGGAGGCATGGGCGGCGCCCAGCCGCTGGCGGCGACGATGCACGGGGCGGTGTGCCTGGTCGTCGAGGTCGACCGGCACAGAATAGACAGGCGACTCGAAACGAAGTATCTCGATGAGGCGTGCGAGGACCTCGACGCGGCCCTCGACCGGATCAACGCGGCCTGCAAAGCGAAGCGGCCGCTCAGCGTCGGGCTGCTGGGCAACGCCGCGGCCGTCCTGCCGGAACTCGTCCGCCGCGGCGTGACACCGGACCTGCTGACCGACCAGACCAGCGCCCACGACCCGCTGAACGGATACGTGCCGCACCAGATTCCCTATGCCGAGGCGGCGGCCCTGCGGGAGCGCGACCCGGACGCGTATGTCCGACTGTCGATGGAGGCGATGGCCACGCACGTCCGGGCGATGCTGGCGATGCGAAAGGCCGGGGCGGTGACGTTCGACTATGGCAACAACCTGCGGGGCCAGGCACAGGCGGCGGGGGTGGCGGAGGCCTTTGAGATTCCGGGGTTCGTGCCCGAATATATACGGCCGCTGTTTTGTGAAGGCTCCGGGCCGTTCCGCTGGTGCGCCCTCAGCGGCGATCCGGCGGATATCCGGGCGACGGACGAGGTGATCCTGCGTCTGTTCCCGAAGGACGCCCAGTTGGCGCGGTGGATTCGGCTCGCGGGCGAGCGCGTAGAGTTCCAGGGCCTGCCGTGCCGGATATGCTGGCTGCGATATGGCGACCGGGCGAAGGCGGGGCGAGCGTTCAACGAGCTGGTCCGCTCGGGGAAGGTGTCGGCGCCGATCGTGATCGGCCGGGATCATCTGGACTGCGGCTCGGTGGCCTCGCCGAACCGGGAGACCGAGGGGATGAAGGACGGGTCGGACGCGATCGCGGACTGGCCGATTCTCAACGCCCTGGCGAACACGGCCTGCGGCGCGAGCTGGGTGTCGGTGCACCACGGGGGCGGCGTGGGCATCGGCTATTCGCTGCACGCGGGGATGGTGTGCGTGGCCGACGGGACGAATGCGGCGGCGGAACGGCTGGAACGGGTGCTGACCTGCGACCCGGCGACGGGCATCTTCCGCCACGCGGACGCCGGATATGAGCGGGCGCAGACGGTCGCGCGAGAGCAGGGGCTGCGTGTTGCGACGTGACGACGCCGAAAGCCGAAAGCCGAAACGCCGAAACGCCGAAACGCCGAGACAAGGGACCAGGCGGAAACGCCAAAACCAGGGGCCGGGGATTAGGGATCGGGGATCGGGGTTTTTTCACGCCTGATGGGTTGGGGAGCATCGGCGTCTCGCCGGTGTGTTTCCGCTGAAAACGTTGAGAGGGGTGCTCATATCTCCCGCCAATCCACGCGCGGCAGGCCACTGGGAATCGGGGATTATTGGCCCTTGCGGACCGGCCCTGCGGATGATATCATCTAATTCAATGCGAATTTGATGCTACTCCTTGGAGATACCGCGATGATCGATCTGGCGACAGACATTCATTCGATGACCGAGTTCAAGCGGAACACGTCGGGGTTCACCGAGCGGCTGCGGCAGACAGGCCGGCCGGTGGTGCTGACGGTAAACGGCAAGGCGGAAGTCGTCGTTCAGGATGCGGCGGCTTACCAGCGACTGCTGGAGGCCGTCGATCGCGCCGAGGCGATCGAGGGCATTCGCCGGGGGCTGGAAGCGATGCATCGTGGCGAGGGCCAACCGGTGGATGAGGCCTTAATCGGAGGTCGGGCGGAAAAGTCAAAAAGTCAAAACGTCAAAATCGCGGAGCCGGGGCCGAAAGCCGATAACTGAAAACTGGCAACTGATAACTGATAACTCATTCCTCCGTTTCGATTCCATAAAGGTCGCGGACCGTGCGGGCGAGCTTTCGGCGGAAGTCGGCGGCTTCGGGCGGCGCGGCGGGGTCGGCGTCGCGGCCGGACCGGGGCCGGGCGGTGAGGAGGGTGACGAGGTTCTTCTCGGCGGCGACGTCGTGCCTGCGGAGGTCGCAATAGGCTCGGACGATGCGGCAGAGGGCGTCGAGATCGGCGCCTTCGCTCTCCAGCCGCTCGATCAGCTTCTCGATCGTGCGGCGCTCGAGGCGGGCGCGGAGCCGGCGGTCCTGGCGGCTCATGCCCCGGAGGACGGTCTTCTCGGTTGGCGACATGTGTCTATATACTCCTGCCGGCGATCCTGCGCCGGGGCGATGGCACGGCCCGATCGCGGTCAGGACCGAGAAGGGATTCTCGGTCCAGCACAGTCCTGCGCCGGGGCGATGGCACGGCCCGATCGCGGTCAGGACCGAGAAGGGATTCTCGGTCCAGCACGGGAGGGATTCTCGGTCCAGCACGGGCCGATGAACGATAGGGACGCATCGGGCCGGAGGCAAACGGACGGAGGTCGATTTTTTTGAGGGGGACGGGAAGTCGTTGGGGGCGTGGGAGTTATCAGTTATCAGTTTCCAGTCGTCAGTGGCTCTCTGTAGCGTCGCCCCCCCGTGGCCGACGTGATGGGGGGGTGCCGGCCGAGGCTGCCCGCTCCCTCACGGTCGGGGTTCTGTTTGGGGCTGCCGTGCTGAGCAGAACCGCGCCCGTCAGGAAGCGGTCAGGCCGCCGACCAGCCGGCGGCGCAGGCAGCTTCATGTCCCGTTCAATCTCCTGTGGATACTGCATGCCTTGTCCTCCTGACAAAAACCACGACTCCCTTCAAACGCTACGGCTATCATATCCGCTGACCCGAAAACAGGGAAGTTGTTCTGTCGCCGGTCCTGAGAGCTGATCGCTGAGAGCTGACCGCTGATCGCTATTCTCCAAGCTCCCGGTGGAGCCAGGCGCGGGCGAGGCGCCAGTCTTCGTCTATTTTTCGGGGCGAGCAGCCGAGGGCCTCGGCGGTCTCGTCGATGCTGAGTCCGGCGAAATAACGCAGGGTGACGACGCGGGCGGCGTGGGGGTCCTGGCGTTCGAGCTTGTTGAGGGCGTCGTCGACGGCGAGGACCTCGGCGGGGTCG
>JBHHVX010000011.1:0-43986 GCA_046754505.1 Phycisphaerae bacterium
CTCGTTCCTACCGTTGGGGAGCATCGGCGTCTCGCCGGTGCGACTCGTTCCTACCGTTGGGGAGCATCGGCGTCTCGCCGGTGCGAATGGCCGCTGATGGACCTGGGGCCGTGACAGTCTTGACGGCATGGCCCGGCTGCCCCGATGGGTGCCACTGGCGGCTTGTCCGCCAGTGCGTCGACGGACAGTGCCTTTCACGGACACGGGCAGGCAAGCTGCCCGTGGCACCCCGCCGCCAGAAACTGTCACGCACCCATTTCTTCATAACACTCCGCTGCCTGACTCGTCTCCATTCATGGCGCGCCATAGAATGCGTTGGAGGAATCTCTGGTCGTGACCGCCCTTGCCGCAACGCCGCCGGGGGACATCGCCGGTCTGTTGCAGTCGATAGACCTGCCGCGGGTCCGGTGCAACCAGGGGTGGGTTCTGCGCCTGATGCGGCGCGATGGACCAGCTCTGGTTCGGCTGTTGTGGCGGATGCTCGGACGTGAGCAGGACGTCCTCGACGCCTATCAGGAGAGCATCTGCAAGTTGATCGCCCAGTTCGAGCGCGACGGACGGGTTCCGCATCGGGGGTATGTCTTTCGGACGGCCATGAACGTCGCGCTGGATGCCCGGCGCCGCAGGCGCGTCCGTGACGAGCACCGGGACGCAGTCGGCCGACAGGCGGCCTCGGGCAAGTCCGGTCCGGCATCGCGTGACCCATCGGAACGCGAACGCGTGGAAGCGCTACGACAGGCGATCGCGTCGCTCCCGGCTCGGCTGCGAGACGTGGTCGTCCTTCGGGACCTCGCGGAGATGTCTTATTGCGACGTCGCCCGGGCGCTGGGTCTGACGGCAGGAACGGCGCGGGTGTACCGGCGGCAGGCGATCGTGGAGTTGTCGTCGCGACTTTCGGAGTAAACGTCTATGACAAGCCATCACAACAAACGCCGGTCCGGTCGTGCCCGGTTCCCCGATTGGCTGTTGAGCGAGCAGGTCAGCACGGAGGGGAACGCGATTCGGCGCGAGTGGATCGACCTCGTGTGCGATCCGAACAAGGCTGGCCCCGACCGTCGACAGGCACGGCTGGCCGCGACCATGTTGCTGCTGCAGTCCGAGCGCCCGACTCGTCCGCTGCTGGGACGGGCCAACGCCCGTGCCCTACGCTGGGTCGACGAACAGATGCGCCGCTGTCGCCGAGCCGAAGCGCTTCGGACGGTCTCGCCGGAACTTCCGTGGTTCCAGCGTGTCCGACCACACCTGACGCGCCTCGTCACGCCGCTGGCGGCGAGCATCCTGCTGCTCATCGCCCGAGCCGGCGTGTTCAACGCCGTGGACGGCGTGACGCGTCTGGCCGATCGGCTCGCCCGCCTCCACATCGACCGCCACATCGGCCCGATGGCGTAGGCCCCGGCGATGAGCCATCACGTCGTCGTGATCCGCCCGGCCTATCTCAAGCTGCTGCTGAGCGGCGAAAAGTACATCGAATGCCGCTTGTCTCGAATCCGCAGGCCGCCGTTTCAGGCGGTCGCCCCCGGCGACCTGCTCTGGTTCAAACGCCCATCGGGGCCGATCCTTGCCATGGCCCGCGCGGGACGCTGCCGCTTCCACAGGCTGCACGACCCCGGCGACCTCGCACGACTGACGGCGCCGTACGCCGCCGGAATTCGTGCCGCGGACGACTTTTTCGACGGAGCCGAGACCTGGGCCAGATTCCTCTCGCTCGTCTGGATCGACCAGATCCTTGGTCTGCAGCCGATGCGCGTGATCAAGAGCGACAAGCGGGCGTGGGTCGTCCTCGACGCCCCGCCCCGGCCGGGCATGAGGATCGGATCGGCGACGCCCTCGTAGTACGCCCAGCGCCAACGGATCGAACGATCGCGCCAATTAAGGCAGCGCTACTTCACGCCATTCTGAGAGATGGGTTGGCATTGTCGGCCGCCGGTGAAGGAGACCGCCCGTTGCCGTAGCGTCGTCGGCCCCCTGTGGCCGACGTGGCAGGCAGGACACGCACCGCCATGCCCGTTGGCCACAGGGGGCCAACGCTACACTCTGCATAGCGCCGGCAATGTAGCGCTGCCATGCTATGGAATCACAAGCGCGCTGATGAAAGCTTGGAGGTCGCCGCCGTCGGTCAACTGGTCGCCATCGAAATCGCCGCGTTCGAGATCGCAACCATACAAACCGATATACGCCATTGGATCGAGCAACGCCAAGACCATCGCCGGGGCGTCCTCCAGATCCACGATGCCGTTGCAGTCCATGTCTCCAAAAAACACCGGCACGGGAAAGTCCAGGTTCTGTGCACGCCGATATAGGTCGAGCCATGCACGCGAATCGGCGTTCGGCGACGGACAGGCATTGCTGACCGGGACAGCCGGCACCGTGAAATGCGGCGCGGTCGGATCCCACGGATGGGTCAGGACATTCGCCAGATTGTTGGCAGCCAGGTCCCGGATCGTCAGCGGCGGCAGGTTCCAGTTCCACTCGATCATCCTCATGACGGACGTGTGGTCATAGACGCCGTGCGCGACGGCGCCGCGCGGCGCCCACGGTGAGATGACGAAGCAAGGCGTGCGAAACCCGCGAAGTCCCGCCTCGACTGTATCGAGGGTGGCCTGCACGGGCGCCGGAGGTGGCCGGCCGCCCGGAACGTTGTCCGGATCCACGTGATCGAAGAAGCCGCCCCACTCGTCGAAGTTAATGACCAACACGGTATTCACCCAGTTCGGGCCGGCGATGACGCACTCATAAATGCTGTTAAGGAAGCTCTGGCCACACCGCATGTCGGCGAAGGGATGGTCGTCGCAGGAGGTACCATTGCCTTCGCTGAGAAACCGTGGGTCGATGAAGGCCACGTCGGGCAGGGCCCCGAGCGTGCAGTCGGCGAAGAACTGCGACACATGTCGTGTGATCGGCAGATAGGTCGCACCCCACAGGCCCACCAGCGGCACGTCGCTGAAGTAATAGCGCGCGGTGACTCCGTGGGTGGCCATGACGTCAAAGATGGTCGGAAGCGTCGACGGAAAGGGCGTAAAATCGCCGGTTACCAGGCGGTCGGTGTCGGCGGCGTATTGATACATCTTGTTGGGCCATGTGCCCGCCATGATCGGCGGGAAGTAGCGATCGCACACGGTCCAGCTTCCCGCCGCTCCGGTGTAGAAAGGCAGGTCCGCGGCTTCGTAGTAGCCGATGGCATAGGTGTCGTTCGTGCGGCAGTCGGCCGCGCATCCGTGCAGCGCGCAGTCGTAGAGCCAGCCGTTGCACGCGCCGAGGTTCCACTCGTAGCGCCCCCCGCAATACGAATGGTTCGGATCGACATGGCCGCATCCCTGAAAGTCTGGCGCCAGCGGATGGCTATTGTGCGGCGTGCCGGCGCTGTCGTAGTAGGTCAGCCCCGCCTGCTGCCCATCGGCGCCAGGCACCCAACCGAGCGCGTGATCAAACGACCGGTTTTCCATCATCACAACGATCACGTGCTGGATCTCACCCGGCGCAAGCGGCGGCAACTGAGCCTGCGCCGCGTCCGGCGTGAACCCGCTAACGGTCATCAGTAGCAGCGGCAAGCCGAGCGTTGCCGCGCATCGGCACGTCCGATGCATCATGCCGTGCGGCGCACAAAGTTCAATCGTCACGACATCCGATTTATGGGGGACTCTGTGGAACATGGTCGGTGCTCCTTCAAACATGAGTCGCCGGCTGAAAGCGAACAGATGTGTCGAGACCCTGGCCCCGGCCGATTCAGCCGCGCTGACGTGATAAGTCTACGGAGCGAGCCGGCCGATGTCAATGGACATCTTTGTCCGTCCACGACAGATAGCGCGAATCTCAGGAATCCCGGAATTTCTGAGAGCGTCGGCCGGCTGTTCAGGCGGACTCGATGAGCGGCTGTCGCGTCAGCCCCTCGTGGCCGACGTGACTCGACCAATGGCCTGTCGTCCGCGGACGTGACCCCGCCGGCAACTTCCCGTGCGCCGACGTCGGGCACGGGGGCCCGACGCTACGAGGGCCGCCCGGGCAATCGCACGCCGGATCCGTCACGCACCCGGCCACCGACAATCGGGCGATTAACACACACCCTGCCGAACCGTCTGTAACAGAACGGGACAAGGGTGTCATGGCGCGCGGACAGAACACGCAACCGGGCGACGGCGTTGTCGCACTGATCGACGGCTTCATCGACCGGGCCGTCGAGACCGGGGCAAGCGACGTCCATTTTGAGCCGACCGACGAGGCTGTCCTCGTGCGGTTCCGCGTCGACGGCCGGCTGCACGACGTCGAACACCTGCCCGTCTCCCTGCTGCCAAACGTCGTCACGCGGCTCAAAGTCATGGCCGGCCTGCTCACCTATCGTGTCGATATCCCGCAAGAAGGCGGTCTGGCCCTCGGAAACGGCCATGCCCTCGACGTGCGCGTTTCCACCTTCCCCACCATCCGAGGCGAGCGCGTCGCCGTCCGTCTGTTGCCGCGGACCGGGGCCGTCCGGTCGCTCGACGAACTCGGCCTGTCCGATCACGTCGTCGGACAGCTCCTCGCGGCCACCGCCGACCGGCAGGGCCTGCTCCTCGCGACGGGCCCGGCCGGCAGCGGAAAGACCACGACGCTCTACGCGATCCTCCGGCACCTGCTGGCCACGCTGCCGGGCACCTCGATCATGACCGTCGAGGACCCCGTCGAATGCCGTCTGGACGGCGTGGCCCAGATACAGGTGACGCCGCAGGGCGAGTTGACCTATGCCCGGGCCTTGCGAAGCCTGCTCCGGCAGGACCCCCAGATCATCCTGATCGGTGAGATTCGCGACGCCGAGACGGCGCATATCGCGATCGAGGCATCGCTGACCGGACACCTGCTGCTCTCGACCATGCACAGCGGCTCTCCGGCGGAAGCGATCGTGCGGCTCCGGGAGATGGGCATCGCGGGCTATCAGTTGACCAGCGCGGTTCGGCTGGTGCTGTCGCAGAGGCTGCTGCGGGCCGTGTGCGACCAATGTCGGGGACGCGCCGGCGCAGACGGGGACGGTCAGGACCGAGGCTGCACGGCCTGCCTCGGCAGCGGGTTTCGCGGGCGGACGGCCTGCGCCGAGGTCGCGGACATGTCGTCCACACTTCGGGCGGCGATCCTGGATTCCGCCGACGCCGAACGGCTGGCGAGCGTCATCGGGGCCGTGCCGGAGCACGTCGACCTCGCGGCCGACGCCCGGCGCCACGTGACCGCGGGGCGAACCACGGCGGCCGAAGTCGAGTCGATCGTCGGCCGGCCGATTCCGAGCGACGACGCCTGACGAATCCGCGAGGACGAAACGACCATGGCGAACTATGAATACGTCGGTCAACTTCCATCGGGCAGCGCCCTCACGGGCACGTTCGAAGCGTCTTCTCCCGGCGAGGCCCGGCAGGAGCTGGACGAACTCGCGATTCACGTCACCTCGCTGACCGAAGCGCCGCGGCTGCCCGCGTCCCGGCCGCTCTCGCGCGAAGACCTCCTGTTCTTCAATCAGCAGCTCGCCTCGCTCGCCGAGACGGGCATCGCGCTCGATCAGGGCCTGCGTGTGCTGGCGCACGATTTGCAGCGAGGCCGGCTGCGGCAGGTCGTGGAAGCGCTGGCCGGCGACCTCGAACGCGGCACGCCCTTTGAGCAGGCCGTCGAAAAGCGGTCGGGCCTGTTTCCACCGCTCTATGCCGAGGTGCTCAAGTCGGGCGTGCAAAACAGCCGGCTCGGATCGACCCTGTTCAACCTCAATGCCCACTTTTCGCTGATGGAGTCGGCACGCCGGATGTTCCGCGAGGCGGCCGTCTATCCGGCGGTCGTGCTCAGCCTGGGATTTGCGCTGATCTGGTTCTTAATGCGGGTCGTCGTCCCGCAGTTCGAGGAAGTCCTGATCGACGCGTCCGGCGCCGGGCCGGTGTGGAATGAGACGAACCTGCCCGGAATCACCGTTTTCTTTCTGGACTGTTCGCGACACTGGAACACGATCGCCCTGGCGATCCTCGGCGTTGCGCTCGCGTTGTTGATCGGGTCCCGGCTTCTGCGAACCTTCGCGGTCGGCCGCGGGCTGGGAGAGTCTCTGCTCAGTCTCCTTCCCGGGATCGGCCCGGTCCATCAGGCGAGCCTGGTCGCGCGCTTCGCGCAGGCCGCCGCGCTCGGCGCCAAGGCCGGCCAGGACCTGCCCACCGTGCTCCGGCTCGCCGCCGGGGCCACCGGCAGCACCCGCCTGACCGCCGACGCCGACCGGCTCGCGCGGCACATCGAAGCCGGCGGCCTGCCGGTCGAAGCGCCGGCCGCCACGCGCGTCCTCCCCGCGCTGTTCGCCTACGTCTCGCAGGTGGCCGGCACGCGGGGGCAACTCGCGGCCGCGCTGGCGGACATGGCCCAAAACTACCACGAACTGGCCCGCCGGCGGCTCGGGATGCTGCGGATGTTTCTGTTGCCGCTGTCGGTGGTGGCCACGGCCGTGATCCTGGGCACCGGCGTCATGGCGATGTACATGCCCCTGATCAACATGCTGAACAGCCTGACGGGGGGCTACTGAGAACGAATAAATCGGACGCGAAATGCAGTTGCTGATCTTCTATATCTTCATCGTTGTGTGCGTCCTGGTGGCGGGTTGCGTCCACGCCGGTCGGATGCGGAATGAGTTGCGGACGGCGATCCTCTTTCGCCACCTCGGCCTGATCGTCCGCCAAAACATGCCGATGCCGATGGCCCTGCAATTCGCCGCCGCCGGTGAAACGGGCGTCACCCGGCGGTTGTTGACACGCACCAGCCACTTGCTCCAGGCGGGCCTGCCGCTGTCGGAGGCGTTGCGCCGGGCCTATCCGATCTGTCCGGGACTGCCGCTGTCGATCCTCCGGACAGCGGAGCGCGCGGGCACGCTCCCGTCGGTGCTGGCGGAGATCAACGAGCGCGGCGTGGGGCGCCCTCGGCAGACGTCCGGCGGGCAGTTGCGCTGGGGTTACGTCGGAGTGACGGCCATTGTCTTTCCCGTGATCTTCTTCCTGTTCAGTTACTACGTCGTTCCGAGGTTCACCACCATTTGGGCCGATTACGGCGCCACGCCACCGCTGATCACCACGGAAGTCTTCGCGGCCAATCCCTTCACGACGGCAACGCCCACGACGTGGTACGGCCAGGCATTCGGCGCGTTCCTGGTGACACTCGCGCTACTGCCCGCGGCGGTCGCGACGTGGGCCGTCACGCGCCTGGTCCCGCGGCGTGCGGACCGGCTGCGGCGGACGCAGATCGCCGCGGACTACGTCCGGTGGCATATCTGGCCATTTCGACAAATCGCCCGGGCCGAGTCCTGCGCCGAATCGATTCCCTCGATCCGCCTGGCGACGGCGGCCGGCTGGCCGTTGGCCGACGCGATCGACCAGGCCGCCGAGCTGGACGTCAACTGGGTCTGGCGGACAAGACTGCGCGGCTGGGCGGAATGCGTCCGCCACGGTGCCGCGGCGCCCGAGGCGGGCCGGGCGTGCGGCGTTCCGGAGATGTTGCGGCGCGCGATCGCCGTCGGCGTTCGAGACGGCGACCTCGATGCCCCCCTGCACCATGCGGCGAGTTACTACGGTTTTCTCGCTCGCCGGTGGCGGACGCTGGCGGGCCAACTGGCGTGGCTTGTCGCGATGCTCGTCATGGCCGCCGCCGTCGGACTGTTCTGCGTCGCGTTCTTCGCTGCTTTGAGCAAGCTGATCACCAATGCGATTGCCCAGATAGGCTAGACCGCCCATGAACCCGGACCGGCACCAACGCGGCATCATGTTGATGGAAGTCGTGTTCACGATCTTCCTCGTCGCCAGCGCCCTCACCCTCTTCACGACGGCGCTGACGCAGTTCACCGAGAACACCGACATCGTCCTCGCCCGGCAGCGGGCCACCCTCGCGGCCGAGGCCGTCCTGAACGAACTCCGTGCCGGCCTTTCGCCCGATCCCGGCGACCTCCACCGCCGATTCGAGGGCATGACCATCGAGATCCATCGCCGGCCCGGCGAGGGTGAGTGGGCCGGCTTCACGCGCGTCTCCGTTCACGTCGAGGTCCACGTCTTCGGAGACAGGCGCGTCCGCACCGCCGTGGACGCCTACGTACGGGAGCTACGCCGATGAAACAAGACACCCCGCACACGCGACATCCGGCCTTCACACTGGTCGAGCTCATGATCGCGTTCATGCTCTTCGCGGTCATCGGGAGCATCGCGTTCTGGGGAATCCGGCTCCAGATGGACACCCAGCGCCGGATCGCCCTTCAGGCAAATCGCCACGCCGTCATGCGATCGGTCCTCCGCCATCTCCGTGAAGACCTGGCCCGCACGACACGGATCGAATGGGAGCCTGGCCCGACCTCGATGCCCGCCGACTATCCCGCGCCGGCGAAGCGCGCGATTCACCTTGCCCGCGGTGATCCGTCACAATCGCTGCGGATTCCGATCGACGTCGCGGCGCTTCGGTTGCACACGACGCGCGGCACCGTCCGGTATCACATTCACGAGGTGGTCCCGCTGTATCGCCGGCCCAACAACACGACCCGCCGCTCGGCCCCGCCCACGCAGACGCTGGTGCGAGCCGCGGCCGACGGCTCGACGCGTCGTTGGTCGATGTATGACATGCAGCTTTCGCTGACGGCCGGCAAGCAGGCCCCGGCGCAACTTCTGCGGGTTCGTTTCGGTTCGCTGACGCAGTACGGCACGGGCCATCGTCGGATGCGGCGGTATGAGACCGCACTGGCGGCAGGAGGCGCGTCATGAACCGATATGCGCGGGTTCGTGACAGGTTTGCCGGCAACGCCCGGCCGCTTCAATGGGTGCCACTGGCGGCTTGTCCGCCAGTGCATCGACGGACAGTGCCTTACACGCGCCCGGGCAGGCTAGCTGCCCGTGGCACCCCGCCGCCGATTGTGTCACGGACCCGATATGCGCGGCGTGCCTACACCGTCGTTCTGGCGATCGTGCTGATCGGTCTGATCGGGATCACGCTCGCGGTGCTGGCGCGCTACTTCGTGAGCACCACGCGTTCGACCCGGGCGGCCGATCTGGAGGTCCGCGCCGCCCAGTTGCTGGCCGGAGGACAGGAATGGATCACCGACCACGCAGAGCAATGCGGTGCGCTGTCCCTCGGCGCCATCATCGAGCTGCCGGTGGACGATCTCATGCCGGCCGGGAGCCAGGCCTCCCTCACCATCACCAGGACCTCCGACGAGCGGGTTATGACCCTGACCGCCCGGGTCGCTCGGGGGCGACAGTCAGCAACGTTTCGGATCAAGATTCCCTGACATCGCGCGGGCGGGCCGGCCTGTTGTCCGGGGAACCGGCCACCGGTGATCGTTTTGTGGCGTCGCCGACGGTCTCTCCCGATAATCCCTTCGGCGTCATGGGCGCGAGGCGGACGAACCCGCGCCTCTCCGAGGCGTAGCAATGGGCAGGACGACGGAGGTGGCGCGCGGCGTTGGTGCGATGGGCGGAACACCATCGGAAAGGTCATTTGCGATGAATCTTCGAGGCTGGATGCTCATCCTTTGGACGTCGACGTGGCTGATGGTCGCCGGCTTGGTCACGGCCCAGACACCCCCCGCCGCCGGCGATCAACCGGTGAAGATCGTCGATCCGAGGGCCCTGATCGAGGACGCGCTTCGGAAGATCGACGCGGGCGAGTTCGAGGAGGCGGCGACTCTGGCCGAGCAGGCCCAGGCCCTCAAGCCAAGCATGGATCGCCTCCGGCTGGTCCGCGGACTCTTGCTGCTCGAATCGGTCTCAAGCCCTCCGGAGGCGGCCATCCGCGTGCTGGACGAATACAACCGAACGCCGACCGGCAAGGTGGATTATCGGGGGCTGGCGGCGATCGGACGAGTCTATCTGCGGTCCCGCTGGTATCGACAGGCGTCTCGATCCTTGCGAGCGGCCGCGCCGCTCGCGCCGCAGCAAGAGAACGATCGGACGGTCAAGGCCGACATCCTCATGGATCTCGCCACAGCCGAGCGGGCCTTGAACCAACCCGAGAACGCCGTCCGCCACGCCCGAGAGGCCCGCGACCTGTCAAGGAATAACGCCCATGTGCTCTTCCGCTACGCGGAAGTCATCGCCATGGCCGACGATCCGAAGGCGTTGCAGGACGCCGTCACGGCCACCCAGGCGGCCATCCGCCGCACGGAGACGGAGCTGCGGGAAAGTCCATTTGACAAGGACAGGCTCGAGGTGTTGCGGTCGGCCTCTGCATTGCTGGTCGACATTCACCGAAAACGGGCCGAGCGCGAGCCGGAGAGCGCCGCCATCGCCATGGCCATCGCCCGGGCGATGCGGGACCGGTCAGAAGCAGACAAAAGACTGAATATGTATGCGGCCTACGATGCCGCCCGGCACGCCTTCGACATGACCGCCCAGCCAGGCCCGGACTGGCAGGTGTTCATGGCCGAGCTGGAGATCGACGTCGGCGGCGCCGGGGCCCTCCAGACCGCCCGGGACCGCCTGCACAAGGTCCTCGAGGCCAAGCCCGACAACAAGAGCGCCCGGCGGCTGCTCACGCGGATCGATGCGCTCGCCACGCAATCCTCCAAGCCGTAAGGTCTGATCCGGCTGCCCTCCGCCGCCCCGGCAACGATCCCACGCGACGGACGCGTCGGCGGTTGTTGCGCCGCAAGCGCGGAGTTCGCCGGATCGCCGCGCCCAATGCCGGCGTATTAACGTCAATTCCGCAAACAGCTTACACGCCGGCGAGCGCGCTCCCTGGGTTCAAGTCGTCCGCCGCGCCACGTCGATACAGGACCGGCGGCTTATCGGACAGACAGACACACATGAATCTGCGACCCGTAATGTGATTCTCCCCGGGTGCGGAACCGATAAGCCCTCCAGAACATCGAGACGCCGGCGATACCCCGCGTACCTCCTCGGGTGGCCGCGTCTGTTCGGGAGTATAGAACGGGCATGCCCCTTCATTCACGATTGATTCGGTTTGCATCCATCGCCGCGGGCGTGACCTGTGTCGGCGGATGCGCGATGAACGGCACGGCCGGCAACGCCGCGGACGCCCCCGCAGCCACGACGGTTCGGGGCGGCCCGATCGACACAAACCGCGACCTCCGGCTCTTCGGCGACACCGGTACGGAGAGCGATGTCGTCTTCGAAGGACAGGCCGCGGCCAGCGTCAAGCAACACACGTTCACCGTCGACGGAGCGGACTTCGACCCGGCCCTCTCCGCCACAAGCGAGCAACTGGTCTTCGCGTCCACACGCCACTCACGCTTCAGTCACTTGTATCGAAAGTCAATCGACGGCGCAACGATCACGCAGATCACCGACGCGCGGGCCAACGACGCCCAGCCGGTCTTCAACCCCACCGGTCAGCGAATCGCCTTTACCAGTGATCGCAGCGGAAACTGGGACATCTGGGTCGTCGATGCGGACGGCCGGAATCCGATGCAGGTCTCGAATGCCCTGTTGCCAGAGTTGCATCCGAGCTGGTCACCCAACGGACGAAGCCTCGTCTACTGCCGTATTAATCCGAAAGAAAGCCGCGGCGAACTCTGGGTGGCCGAGTTGGACCACCCCGGGGTCCGGCGACTCATCGGCGAGGGGATGTTCCCGGCCTGGTCGCCGACGGGAGCCAAGATCGCCTATCAGCGCGCCCGCCAGCGTGGCAGTCGATGGTTCAGCATCTGGACGATCGACTACAATGCGGGCGAACCACGCTTCCCCACCGAGATCGCCAGCAGCCCACGGGCCGCGATGATCGCGCCCGCTTGGTCGACCGATGGCCGACAGATCGCCTTCACGGCGGTCGAGCACGATCCGCCGCCGGCCTTCCGGCCGGCCGACACCGGCTCCGACACCCTGCCGACATCACGCATCTGCATCGTCGATGCCGACGGACGCGGCCTGCAGTACCTCACCGATCCACGGAACGAGAGCTACTCCCCGTCCTGGGCCAGCGACGACAGAATCTATTTCACGCGACGGCTCGATAAAACCGAGACCATATGGAGCGTTCGGCCGTTCCGTCCACCCTTGCCGAAACCCCCGGTCAAGACCGTGGACGACAAGCGTTCCACCACGGTGACGGAAACCGCGGTCGGCCGTTTCGACGGCGGCGAAGTGAGGGCCAACGGGACGTGATCAGACCCAGCGGAACATCGCGACTGAGACGGGCCATGGCGGCCGTGGTCGCCGTGTCGGCGCCGGGCTGCTCCCTGCATCACGGGACGACCCCGGTCACCAGCCCGTTTCCTCCGGGGTACAGCGTGGCCGTGGCGCCGATCCTAAACTTCAGCGGACAATTTGATCTGGACCCCGTGCAGGCCGCTGACCTGCTGGCGTCCGAGTTCGGCTCGGTCGAGGGACTGGCCGTGCTGCCAGTCAGCCGGGTGGTGGCGGCCCTCGCCGCCGAGGGCAAACGCCAGATCGAATCGCCGGCGCACGCCCTGCGCATCGCCGACGCCATCGGCGCCGATGCCATCATCATCGCCGGCGTCACGGAGTATGACGCCTACACGCCGATCGTCGGAGCGGCCGTACAGATTTATGCCCTGCAGCCCGGCGAAGGCCCGACGTTTGACGTCGTGGAGGCGTCTCGGGCGCCCAGACCCCTGGCCGTCACAGACATGGCCGACCCGCTCCTGCCCGTCGGGCAGATTCAAAAAATCTATAACGCGTCGCACGACGACGTCGCGCGAGCCGTCCGCCGCTATGCCCGATCGCGAAACTCGGATGACAGCCCGTATGGCTGGCGGCAGTACCTCAAGGTTCAGACGCTGTTTCTGCGGTTCTGCTGGCATGACGCCATCGGCCGACTGATGAGGCAGCAGTCCCGTGGAAGCCTCGTCTTGGCGGACGCGACCGTGGAGGATCCGACATGGATTCCCTGAGACAGCTTTCGCTCGACAAGGGCGGACACCGGTACGTCTTCCGTTACCGCCCGGGTTGCGAGGCCGACGTGATCGGCGCGTTCGCGAACCTGGCCGGAGATGACGACACGGATTTTGACTGGTTCGACGCCGCCGTCCTGAGCTATCAGATGGGGCGGCGCATAGAATTGGAATTAGACGAACCTCGGTCCTGACGGGCCGGTTTTCGGATCGCCTGCGAATGGAGTTGTTCGCAGAGACGCCGGATCGCTTGACCCCGAGACGGCGTCGGTACCTGTGTGATGGTGGGTGGGCCGCGGGATGTGCCCGAGCCAGGTTGCGGTTGGTACGCAGAAGGATTTCGCCGGAAAGAGTCTCGCGATCATGAGTCAAGAGCATCCACTCATCACCGATTTTCTGAACTACCTGCGCTATGAGCGCCACTTCTCCCCACACACGGGAAAGTGTTACGCGGCTGATCTGCATCAGTTCAGCCAGTTCCTCGTCGGAGGAGCCAGCGCCGTTGCCGGGACCATGCGACCTCCGCAGGGCCTCTCGACCGGCGGCTACGCAGCCCCCCCCCACACGGGGTCCGGCAACACGGCCGTCGTGACGGCTCCGGCCACCACGGCAACGCAGACGACCGTGGATGAAATCCGGACGCGTCTGCTAAACGTGACGGCGGACCAGATCCGGGCGTTTTTGGCATTCCTGCACGAGCGGGAATACTCGAAGGCCACAACGGCTCGCAAGCTGGCGACCCTCCGCAGCTTCTACAAATTCTGTCTGCGGCGCGGCATGATCACGTCCAATCCGGTGGCGACGATTCGGACCCCGAAGCAGGAACGGCATCTGCCCAAGTTCCTCGAGATCGAGCAGGTCCGACAGTTGCTGACGACCCCGGACGACACGACGCTGCTCGGGGCCCGAGATCGGGCGATCCTCGAGACGCTGTACTCGACCGGTGTGCGCGTCAGCGAACTGGTGGCCCTGGATATTCCGGATATCGACACGGCAGGCGAATCGCTCCGCGTCCGTGGCAAGGGCCGCAAGGAACGCATCGCGCCGATCGGTCCGACGGCCATTGCCGCTATCCGAAAATATCTCGACATGCGAAACGCCGACCCGCGCAGCCCGACGTTTGACCAGCAGGCCCTGTTCGTCAACAAGCACGGCCAGCGCCTCAGCACACGCAGCGTCCGGCGCAAGCTCGACAAGTACCTGGTTCAGTGCGGCCTCGATCCGTCGATCAGCCCGCACACCCTGCGGCACACCTTCGCCACCCACATGCTCAACAACGGGGCGGACCTGCGCAGTGTTCAGGAATTGCTTGGCCATCAGTCCATCAGCACCACGCAGATATATACCCATGTGACGACGCAGCAGCTCAAGAAGGACTACGACGAAAGTCACCCGCGGGCCTAGCGCCGACGCCCTCCGAGATCGCGAGACAACTCACGGACGGCCGCCGCGATTGCGATCGCTGCGGCCGTCCGTCTTTGCGCCCGAACCACCCCGTCAGCCGGCGCACTCTCCCACGGCGTGGACCGATCGCAGGTGTCTGCCTATCATGGCGGCGCGCCGGGCAACATCGAAAGCACCGCGCCCGGAAGACACAGCAGCACGAACGCGAGGTCACAAACCATGGCATCTCCTTCCGTGGCGGTCGTGATGGGCAGCTCGTCCGACCGGCCGACGATGGACGCCTGCGTCGAGACACTGGCCGACTTGGGCATTCAACACGACGTGCGTATCCTCTCCGCCCATCGCCAACCCCGGCAACTCGACGAGTATGTCGCCGGCCTCGAGGACCGCGGGGTCCGCGTCGTCATCGCCGGGGCGGGCGGCGCCGCCCACCTGGCCGGCGTCATCGCTGCGAGGACGCCGTTGCCCGTGCTCGGCGTCCCCATCGAGACCACGACCTTGGGCGGTCTCGACTCGCTCCTGTCCATTGTTCAAATGCCGCGCGGCGTGCCCGTCGCGACGTTCGCGATCGGAAAGGCCGGTGCCGCGAATGCCGCCCTCTTCGCCGCGGCCATCCTCCAACACGAGGACGCCGCGGTGTCCGACCGCCTGCGGACGTTTCGCGCCAACCAGAGCGAAGTGAGCCGGTACCCCGCCCCGTGAGCGCCGGTGGCGGCACGGCCCCCCGGCCCGAGCATCGCCCCGATCGCGGAGTTCCGCTAGACTGCCCGCGATTCGGCGCAGCCGCGCCAAAATCTGCGTTCAACCAAGAGGAGCCTCATGCCTGAGAAGGTCATCATCATCGGTTCGGGACCCGCCGGCTGGACGGCGGCAATCTATGCGGCGCGGGCCAACCTCGCGCCGCTGGTCCTCGCCGGGCGACCGAAGAGTTCGCCCTCGCTGGTACTCCCCGGCGGGCAGTTGATGCTTACAACAGACGTCGAAAACTACCCCGGCTTCCCAGAAGGAATCACCGGACCGAAGATGATGGCCTTCTTCGAGCAGCAGGCGATGCGATTCGGGACGCGGATCGTGACCGATGAGGGCATGACTCCCGACGTCTCGAACCCCGACGACGGCCATTCCTACAAGTATCACGATTGCAAGGCGGTCGACTTTTCCGTCCGGCCGTTCAAGGTCGTCGGTGAGGACGACACGGTCTACGAGACCCACTCGGTCATCGTGGCCACCGGCGCCGTCGCCAACTGGATCGGACTGGAGAACGAGCAGCGTCTCGCGCGGACGGGCGGCGGCGTCAGCGCGTGCGCCGTGTGCGACGGCGCGATGCCGATCTTCCGCGGCAAGGAATTGGGCGTCGTCGGCGGGGGCGATTCGGCCGTCGAAGAGGCGACCTACCTGACCAAGTTCGCCGGCAAGGTCTACATGATCCACCGGCGCGACGAGCTTCGCGCCAGCAAGATCATGCAGAAGCGGGCGATCGACAACCCGAAGCTCGAAGTCCTGTGGAACAAAGTCGTCGTGGACGTGCTGGGAGATCCGAGCATCACCGGCGTGCGACTCAAGGACACCGTCACCGGCGAGGAGACCGAACGCACCCTCGGCGGCCTGTTCGTCGCAATCGGCCATACGCCGGCGACGGCATTTCTGAACGGCCAGCTTGATCTGGACAAGAAAGGCTACGTCACACTGAAGGATCCCTACCGCTCGACCACCAGCGTCGAGGGCGTCTTTGCCGCTGGCGATATCGCTGACAGTGTCTATCGACAGGCAATCACCGCCGCCGGCATGGGCTGCAAGGCGGCGATCGACGCCGAACGGTGGCTGGCAACGCAGGGAATCGAGTAGGACGCATCGCGCGAGCAGCGTGCCTATTGAGGCCGCTCCGGTCCATCCTCCTGCCGCTCGATTGGTCGGCCGGTCCGCTCGCGCGCAACGGGGGCCGCTCCGCGCGCCGCCATGCCCGCCGCGGCGTTTGCCATCGGGCCGAACCGCTTGATCGCGGCGTTGACGTTCGGCAGACCCCGCAGCGCAAGCCGCAAGCTCATCTGATTCGGCGACTGCCCGAGCCCGACCCAGAACACCATCCCCTTGCACAGGTCGACGGCCTGGCTGGCGGCCATGCGGACCCCCATCGTCTCATCCAGTGACATGACACCCGAAGTCGGCATCATCGCCGCCACCACCTGCGACAAGCGGCCAACGTGCCCGACCAGCATCGCGCTGCTGTCGGCCGGGAGATCCGCGATGGCCTCTCCCAGGATCGGATCGTCAAGAACGGACGTGCCCCGCGTCTTCGTCCGGATCGCCGCCTTCATCGCGTTCCGCGTCAGCCCGATTGCGATACAACCGTCGATATCTGCCATGTAGACGCGGCCGATCTCAGGGACATGGTAGACCGTAACGGGCGTGCTCCCGATCGTGGATCGCTTCGGCGGCGTCGGCTCGGCCCCGGCGATCATGCCGGGGATCGTCAGAATCTGGCTCCAGAACGCCCTCGAGCGGTCCCGGTCGTTCACCGCCATGATCAGACCGACGTTCGGCATCGGTCTGAGCGAGCTGCCGCCGGCTTTGCCCGGAACGACGAACGCACACAACTCCCGGATGTTGCCGAAGACCTCACGGCCAATGTCCAACCCCGTGACACCGACATGGCCGGCCTGCTCGCCGACGACATTGGCGAGGGCGGGATTCAGACCCAGACCGATGAACCCGGCGGCCCCCTCCGGAACGAGCGAGAGGCATTGACGGGTCATCGGCGGCAAACGCATCAGGTTGTATACGAGATTCCTGTGGTCCTCGGCCAACCGGACGACGAACTCCATCCCCATGACACCGTCGTCGATGCCGGCGGAAAACGTGGCCCAGCGGAGGCTGTCGAGATCGACCAAGGCGTCCGCGATGGCCATGTCCCGGTCGTCGTCGCCGGCCTGTTCACGGGCCATCCGGACGGCGCGCTGAAGGTCGACGAACGCGTAGAACGTAGCCCCCGAACGGCGCGCAGCGACCGCCTTCAGGTCTTCACGCGAACTCAGGGACGGTCCGCCGTCGCCCAGCAACCGGCCGACGACGCCGCTGACGAGGTCGCGGCTCGAACCGACGATGAACAGCGACTCCGTCAGCACACCCGAGACGCTGCCACCCGGAAAATGTCCGCCGAACGTGGGCAACTCCCGGATCCGTTCGGCGGTCGGCGCGAATTGAAACGCCGTCTCGATCACGCCGCGAAGCAGGTCCGTGTCACCGTGATGAACGACCAGAACACCCTCCGGCTGACCGCCCGGATTGATCTGCGTCAGGGCCGCGGCCGCACCGCCGAAACTCTCGAAATAGTCGAACAGAGCCGGGCTGATGGCGACTTCCTGCGGGATATGGAACGGCGCGTGCCCGTTTGCATTCGGACGCGCCGCGAGAATCTCCCGGACGCTGCTGCCGGTCAGACCCAGCATGTCGGCCAGCTTGCGGACCAGTTCGCCCGGCCGCCGGAGTTCCAGGTACACCACCGCGTCCGCCGGCATGATCGTCGCAAAATCCTCGGCGGCGCGTTGATCGCGGCATCGGTCCGCACCGGCCTGCGCAGCACGCCGAACCTCATCCGTCGCGCCGCCGTCCAGGACCTTGCGGTACAAGTCCGCGGCGGCCGCGAAGTCACGAGCCTCGTGCTCGAGATAATACGCGGTGTGAAGCGTCGCAGCGGGTTCGCTGTCCGTCCACGCGACCCCGAGACCGACCGTCGGCGTGATGAGCGTGGCGGCCGCGAACAGAAAAAGCACCGGTTTTCGTCGAAGAAACATCCAAATACCTCCTGACAAAGACAGCTCCGGCGGTGCCCCACCCGCACCGGCTCGCAACCGGTCCACACGCGATAGGTGTCGCCGCTCGATAGGGTATTGGGACGAAGGGGCCGGATATTCCCGCCGTGAAGCAGGCGCCCGCGCGGTTCTCCCGGAGACGCCGCCTGATCACGACGAATCCCGCGGAGTGAGCGCAGCCCCACCTCGCGGCCACGAGGCCATGCAACCGGTACGGCCGTAAAAGGGTCGTCTCGTCAGTTGGCGTAGATCTTGATGATCTCGTCGAGGAACTTCAACGCGTCGTTTCGCTTGCGCTGGAAGGTATTGCGTCCGATGATGGAGCCGAACCCGCCGCCGTCCCGGATGGCCTTGATCTCCGCGAAGACGTCCGCGTCGCGGTCCTTTTTGGCGCCGCCGCTGAAGATGACGACCCGCCGACCATTGAACGCGCATTGCACGACGTGTCGAACGCGGTCGGTCAGCGTAGCGATCGGGATGCCCTCTTTCTCGTAGACTTTTCGCGCGGCCTCCTGCTCGATGTGATCGGTCGGCAGCTTGACCTTGATGATGTGGGCTCCCATCTGGCACGCGATCTGGGCGGCGTAGCCCGCCACGTCGATCGCCGTCTCTCCCGCCTTGCTGAGAGAGCTGCCGCGCGGATAACTCCAGACAACGACGACCAGGCCGGCGGCCTTGGCTTCCTCGGCGTACATACGGACGTTTTCGTACATCTCCTGCCGGAAGGCAGAGCCGGGGTAGATGGTCAGCCCCACGCCGACACAGCCCAACCGCTGCGCGTCACCGACCGACGCCGTCAGGGCCTGCCACGAGTCCGGCTCGTCGGCGAGCGAGTCGTGGTTGTTGGCCTTGAGGATCAACGGGATCTCACCGGCGAAGTCCGCCGCTCCGGCCTCTAGGAAACCGAGCGGCGCCGCGTACGCGTTCAAACCCGCCTCGATGCCCAGCTTGAAGTGGTAGTGCGGATCGTAGCCGGCATCGTTCGGCCCGAAGCTCCGCGCCGGTCCGTGTTCCCAGCCCTGGTCCACCGGCAGGATGACCATCCGCCCCGTGCCGCCGAGGCGACCATGGTTCAGCATCCGCGCCAGATTTGTCAGCGTGCCGGGGTTATCACTTCGGTACCAACTCAGGATTTCTCGTACGCGCTCTGTCATGGCAAAACCTCCAAAGTACGCATGACCAAGACCTCACTTCAGGGTAACCCATGCTCGTGCAAGGTCAAGGTCGCGTCCGGCCGCGGAATAATTCAGACACGGCAGGCGTTTTTGACACGTCGTCGGCCTCCGTTCAGACTATCGCAGTTCGTGTCACAAGGGTTCTCAACGATGCGACTTACACTGACCAACGCCGTCCTCTTCGATTACGCCCCCCCCCGCGTCCGCCGTGGCGAGCTGCAGATCGACGGAGACACCATCGCGGCCATCGGAGACGCCCTCCCCCGCTCCGACGCAGGTGAAACGATTGACTGCCGCGGCGCGGTCGTCCTGCCCGGCCTGGTCAATGGGCACACCCACCTCTATTCCGCGCTGGCACCGGGAATGCCACCGCCGCGGCACCCTCCACGGACGTTCCTCGAAATCCTCGAGCGGGTCTGGTGGCGTCTGGATCGCGCGCTGGATGCGTCGGCCATCGAAGCGAGCGGCATGGTCGGAGCGCTCGACGCCCTCCGCTGTGGAACCACCACGCTGATCGACCACCATGCCTCGCCGAACTGCATCGACGGCAGCCTCGACACCCTGGAGCGCGGCATCGCCGCCGTCGGCCCCCGCGCCGTCCTGTGTTACGAGACGACCGACCGCCACGGCGCGTCCGGCGCGATGGCCGGACTCGCCGAGAATCGGCGCTATCTCGAACGCTGCAAGGGCCGCGCCGAGGGCCGGTTCGCCGCAATGGTGGGTGCCCATGCCGCGTTCACGCTGTCAGACGAGACGTTGGCGGCGTGCGCAGACCTGGCCGGCGAGTTCGCAACCGGCGTCCATATTCACGTCGCGGAAGACCCCTGCGACAACCGGATCTGCCGCGAGCAGTATGGCTCGCCGCTGGTCGATCGCCTGGTCGCGTCGGGCATCGCCGGGCCGGATAGTGCCGTTGCGCAGGCCGGCATCCTCGGACACGGCACGCATCTCTCGCCAACCGACGCACGGATCCTGTCCGAACGGGTCGCGGCCGTCGCCCACAACCCGCGTTCCAACATGAACAACCACGTCGGCTACGCCCCAATGGCCGATCTGTCGAAGGTCCAGCTCGGCACCGACGGCATAGGCTCCGACATGTTCACCGAATGCAGGCACGCCTGGTTCAAGGCCCGCGACGCCGGGCTGGACATCGCGCCGGTTCAAGTCCTCGATATGCTCGCCCACGCCGCGCAAACCGCCGGCAGCCGACTCCGCGTCCGCCTCGGCGTGCTCGAACCGGGCGCCGCCGCGGACGTGGTCGTCACCGACTACGTTCCCCCGACGCCGCTTGACTCCGGCAACGCCCCGGCCCACCTGATCTTCGCCCTCGGCGCCCACCACGTCCGCGACGTCCTCATCGCCGGCGACTGGGCCTGGCGCGACCGTGCGCCCGTCCATATCGACGGCCCCGCCGCGCTGCAGAGGGCAGTCCCCGTCGCCGCGTCGCTCTGGTCGAGGATGCAGGCCCTCGGCGCCTGACGCTCCGCTCAATGCAGCGTCTAGTGTGCCGTCAACCTTGAATTTGCGGGGGCCCAACGGGAGGGCGAGGCTCCTGCCGAGCCTCACACTTGATGGTGATCCGAGCCCCGAGCGCCAGCGAGTGGGTCAGCGTGACACCCGTCGCTGGCGCTCCGGGCTCTGACAAACGCGCCTGGCACGTTGAGCACACGCTGTGAGTAACGCCGCGCGGTGCTGCGTCGGGGACAAGCCCCGACGCTACAGGCCGTGACCACACATCGGGCGTCCACACATCGCGCTATCCCGGGGAAAAATCGCCTAATCCAATACGCGCGTCAACATCTCGTGGATGCCCGCGGCCGCCGTCTTGCCCTGTTGCACGGCGTCGACAACCTCGGCCCCCTTGCTGATGCAGTCGCCGCCGGCGAACAACCCCGGCACGGAGGTCGCGCCGGTCTTCGCGTCGATCGAGATGCGGCCGCGTTCGATCTTCAACCCGTCGATCGCACCGAGCATTTCCAGCAACGGCTCCTGACCGAGGGCCTTGATGACCATGTCCCCCGCCAGGATGAACTCCGATCCGGCGACCGTCTCCAGCTTCGCGGCGCGGCCCTCGCTCGTCTGGCGCGTGCGCAGGAACGCCACACCCGAGGTCGCCCCACCGTCACCAACGACGCGCTGCGGAGCGGCGGAGAACACCCAGCGGATGCCGTCGGATTTCGTCAGTTCATATTCATAGGCGAACGCCGGCATCTCCTCCGCGGTGCGGCGATAGGCGATCGTGACGTCCCGGGCGCCCAGCCGCACCGCCGCGGTGGCAACATCGACTGCCGTATTGCCTCCGCCGATCACGATGACCCGCTCGCCGCACCGGCACTGATCGAGCGGCATCGTGTGCGTCTGGAAGATGAAATCCAAAGCCTCCCAGACGCCGGGCAAGTCCTCGCCGGGAATGCCCAGTGCCATCGTCCGGCCCAGCCCGATGCCCAGAAAGACGGCGTCGTAGTCGTCCAGCAGGGCGGCAACCTGCGCAGCCTCGACCCTGAAATTGAGCCGAAGGTCAATCCCTCCAATGGCCTTGACACGCTCCACCTCTGACAACGAAAACGAGGGGCCGTACTTGTACGACGCGATTCCGTAGGTGTTGATCCCCCCGGGCATCTCCCGGGCATCCAATACCGTGACCGCGTGCCCGTGGCGACGCAGTTCGTGCGCGCAGGTCAGGCCCGCCGGTCCGGCTCCGATGATCGCCACGCGCCGGCCGCTGTCCGGCCCCGCCTCAAAGAATTGCAGGCCCACGCGGTCGGCGGCATCGGTCGCAAACCGCTGCAATCGCCCGATCTGCACCGGCGCCCGCATCAGAGTGTTGTCCACGCACGCCCCTTCGCACAGCACCTCCGTCGGACACGCCCGGGCGCACGACCCGCCGAAGATGTTGGCTTCCAGAATCGTCTCCGCCGCTCCGAGCGGATTGTCGTGCAGTATCTGACGGATGAACTTCGGCACGTCGATATGCGTCGGACACGCCCGCGTACACGGCGCGTCGAAACAGAACAGGCATCGCGCCGCCTCAGCCGCCGCCTCATTCGTCATCAGCGGAGGCGTTAACTCGGCAAAGTTTGCAGCCAACACCGCTGCCCGATCGCTTGAATCAACAGTGGCCATGGTCGGGGATTGTATTCGGGCCGACAGCGACCGACCAGCCGACCCTCGACGCACGCGGGCCGCACTCTCGCGGATGTTGCCGAACGGCGCAAGGTCCTGTAGTTTACCGTTGATCCTCGAATGATCCCACGGACACGTTCGCCCACGAGGCGATCGGGAGCCGACCATGAGCGCTGCCGACATCGAGCTGAAAAACGTCCGCAAGGTCTATCACAAGGACCGGATCGAGATTCCGGTCCTGAACCGCTTGGACCTGGCGATCGGTGCCGGTGAGTTCGTATCGATCATGGGGCCGAGCGGATCCGGCAAGTCGACGCTGCTGCACCTGATCGGCGGCTTGGACGACGTGACCGAGGGCACGGTGCGTGTGGGAGAGGCCCAACTCGATGAGATGAGCGAGCGCGAGCGGACACGGTGGCGGAGCCAGCACATCGGGTTCGTCTTTCAGATGTACTACCTGGTGCCGGTGCTGACCGCCGCACAGAACGTGGAGCTGCCGCTGCTGCTGTTCAAGATGTCTGCCACCGAGCGCCGCGAACGCGTGGAAACCGCGCTGAACGTGGTCGAGTTGACCGACCGGATGGACCACCGGCCGAACCAGCTTTCCGGCGGCCAGGAGCAGCGCGTGGCGATTGCCCGAGCCATCGTGACCGACCCCGAAGTCATCCTCGCGGACGAGCCAACAGGTGATCTGGATGCAAAGACGTCGGACGCGATCCTCAAGCTCCTGAACCTGCTGAACACGGACTTCGGCAAGACGATTCTGCTGGTGACACACGACCCGAAGGCGGCCGGCCACGCGACACGAATCCTGCACCTGGAAAAGGGTCTGTTTGAACCGGAGGCGCCCCAGCCCGCAGCCAAGGCGACGCCGAACCGCCCATAGCGCCGGAGCCGGCCGATGACGTTGAGTTACATACTCATGCAGAACCTGCGGCGAAATCCGCTGCGGGCCTCGTTGACGGCCGCCGCGTTCGCGTTGCCGATGGCGATCTTCGTCGCAGCGATCTCGTTCGTGGTCGCGATGAAGGGCGTCAAGGACGCCAACGCCAGCCAGCTCCGTCTGGCCGTCCATCAGAAGACATCCATCACCCGGCGGCTGCCCGCGGGACTCCGGCGAAAGATCGAGGCGCTCGACCCGGACCGCACGCGTCTGATCGCAGTCTGTGGCACGCGGTGGTTCGGCGGACAGGTGCCCGACACACAGAACACGCTGACGAGCCTCGCGGCGGACGTCGACACGTTTCCGCTCGTGTACCCGGATGCGGAGATGGAGATGGAGGACATCGCCGCGTGGACGCGCGACCGCACCGCTTGCGTGGTCGGCCAGACGATCGCGGACCGTTACGGATGGCATACGGGTCAGCGCGTGACCCTCAAGAGCACCGTCCCGCCCTACCTCGAACTCGATTTCCACATCGTCAAGATCATGACCCATAAGTCGAAGGCGAACTACTTTTACCTCCGTCATGACTACTTGGAAAACGCCCTCCAAGACGCCGGTGAAGACGGCAGCCGCTGCAACATCTTCTGGATCAGGTGCCGGTCCATCGAGGCCATGCGGTCGCTCCAGAAGGAAATCGACGCCACGTTCGCCAACAGCACCGACGCCACAAAGTCCGAGGACGAGAACGCTTTTCTGAGCACGTTCATCCAGGCCGTCGGCGACATCCCGGCCCTGATGGAGGCCATGGCGGGCGTCGTGACGGTGGTCATCGTGCTCGTCGCGGGCAACACGATGATGATGAGTTTCCGCGAACGGACCCGCGAGCTGGCCATATTCAAGGCGATCGGGTTTTCGCGCCTGCGGGTGGCGGCCATCGTCCTCGCGGAGAGCGTGTTTCTGGCTGTGGGCGGAGCGGCGATCGGTATCTTTCCGACCGTGGCGCTGCTCCTGGCTTTTCCCCTCCAACGGCTCGGTTTCCGTCCGCTGGCGCAGTTTGAGGTGTCGCCGGTCGCCGTCGTCGGCTCGCTGGGCATCGCGCTGGGGGTCGGAATCGTGGCCGGCTTGTGGCCGGCCTATCAGTCGTCGCGTTTGCGAACCGTGGACGCCCTTCGCCGCGTGGCATAAAGGGTTACCTGACCGGAATCCCGCATGGCCCTGCCACTTCGATATCATTGGCTGAATCTTCTAACCCACAGGCTGACCACGCTTCTGACGGTCCTCGTCATTGCGGCGGTGACGGGCCTGTTTTGCTGGATGATGGGTTTTCTCGGAGCCTTACGCACGTCGTTGTCGGTCGCCGGCGATGACCGAACACTGATCGTTCTGAACACCGGCGCCACCGCCGAGGGCAACAGCTCGATCCCGCCGGAGCAGTTCAACAAGTTGACGCAACTGTCGGCCGTCGCCGTCGATCCGAGGACCGGCGAGCCGTTAATCAGCCCGGAGATGGTCGCGCAGGTCTCGCTGCCGCGCGTCCGCGACCGCGGCGCCACGTTTGCCAACGTCGCGGTCCGCGGCCTGACGGATCGGGGCTTCCAGGTTCACCAAAACGTGCGTGTGCTCGGGCAGACGTTCTCGAGCGGATCGCGCGAGGTGATCGTCGGCGAGGCGGCGGCCCGGCAGTTCGGCGGTCTCAACATCGGCGAGACGGTCAGCCTCGGTCACGGCGGCGACCGCGGCTATGAAATTGTCGGCTACTTCTCAGCCGACGGCGGGCCGGCGGAGAGCGAGATCTGGGGCTCGCTGTCGTCGCTCATGAATTCCTACCATCGGGAGACGTATTCCTCCGCCAGCCTTCGTCTGGACGACCGCTCGCAGCCGGAGGAGGTCGTCAAGGAGATTGCAGGTCCGACGATTCAACTCACGGCCCAGACGGAGCCGGACTATTGGCGAGGACAGTCGACATTGATTGGAGCGTATCTGGTTCTGGCCGGGGGCCTGGTCGCCATCATGTCGCTGGCAGCGGTCTTCGCCATCGCCAACACGATGTATTCCTCCGTCGCAGGCCGAACGCGTGAGATCGCCATGCTGCGGACAATCGGTTTCTCCGGCCGCCAGATCCTGTCGGGGTTTCTGATTGAGTCGGTCATGTTCTCGCTGATCGGCGGCATGGTCGGAATGTTGGGGTGCCTGGCCTGGTTGACGCTGGTCGGAAACACCAAGGACATGTTCGGGGCCAGCACCTTCACGACCCTGGCGTTCGAGATTCACCTGGATTGGAGGATCGGGATTGGGGCCCTGATCCTGGTCGCCGTAGTCGGCGCGGTCGGCGCCCTCCTGCCTGCGCGGCGTGCCGCCCGGCTGGGCGTCATCGCAGCGCTGCGAGAACCCTGATGCAATTTCGTCGTGTGAGCCGTCGTCCGATCGGCCGTTGGACTGGATAGGCCGCCGCTAGGGCGTCGGGGCGAGCAGGGCATTCACGAACAGCGGCACGTCGCTGATCGTGATCACGCCGTCGCGGTCCATGTCGGCGGGCCACCACAGGTGGACCGGCACGCCCGCGGTCCCCTGAAGCAGCAACTGGATAAAGGCGTTCATGTCGGCGCCGTTCACGCCACCATCGGCGTTCGCGTCGCCGCCGCCCATCAGCACCGTCGGATCGCTCGTCCCGTACAGCATGGGACCCCGCAACAGAAACAGGTCGTCCTCATCGATCACGCCGCTGCCGTCCATGTCGGCCGCGGCGATCGTGGCCGGATCGACGATCGCGCCCGTGAAGACACCGACCCAACCGGGGACGTCCAGACCGTTGACCACGCCGTCGAAGTTGACGTCGCCGTCTCCCATCGTCGGGGCGGGCAGCGGATTGAACCAGTTCGGCAGGGTGAGAAACGGGTCGCCGACAAGCGTCCACATCCAATCGTCATAGACCGCGGCAATGTGGAAGGACTCACCCAACGTCCAGCCCTCGCGGAGTCCGGCCAGGAGCGTCTCGGGGATCGGCCCGAGGCAGCAGTTCGGTTCGCCGGTGGAGCCGATCGCCGCCGCGTAACCGGCTGCCAAGGCGTTGGGGACGAAGCGAGCGTTGTCGGCGGTCGTGCTGCGAACGGTCGTGGCGCCCCAACTGTTATAGTTGAAGGCGAGCACGCGGGAGCCGGCCGGAACGCCATCCAGCCGGCCATTGTTCCAATTGCCGACGTCGTGCGTTCCGAAGCGCATGGCGTCGTTCGGTGTCTGCTGCGTGTCCGCGTCGAAGGCCGTCCAAGACAGGTCCTGAAGGGCCGGTTCATCCACCGCCGCGTGCAGCCAATACCATTCCCCACCCGGAAGCACGTCATCAAGAAAGTCGTAGTAAATGTATTCGCCCAGGAGCGTGTGATTCGGATCCTCGATCGCCATGGCTCGCTCAGTGAGCGTCATGGCATCCTGCAAGGTCGGCCCGTCGATCCGAGCGACCATGTATCGCCGCGGCGCCATCGTCGCCTTGGTAAGCCGCCCGCCCGGCGGCAGGAGGATCCCTCCGGCAAACTGCGGATTGTCGACGTCGTTGTAGCCCTGCTGCTGCGCCGGCGGAAGTGTGTCGTCGTACATGTCCTCGAGCGCATCCGTCACCGAAAAGCCCCCCGGCGGGCCGTTGGGCGGCACGTCGTAGTGGCCCGGCAAGCCGTAGCCAAGGATGATGCCCATCGTGCTCTGCTCAAGTGTGGAGTTGCTCGCCAGGAGATCGCGAACGGGCGTGATGATCTGCGTCTGGACGGCATTCAAGTCGGGCAGGTGCTCGTCAAGCGAGGCATTCAGGCCGACAAGGTTCCCGGAAGGAATCCCCCGCTGCTGCTGATACCACGCCGCCCACGTAGCGCTGTCCGGGTTGTTCAGGTTGTAGAGAACCAGCCAACTGTCCGACATGTCGGCCGTCCGGCTCTCGACCGGCACCGCCAAACCGACGCTCGCGCAGGCCAATACACACACCCCCACCAACCAGAACACCGGCACTCCCAAGACGGTGCGCATGATCCGCCCTGCTCCTCTTCGATCACCCGGCCCACCACCGACCGCAGCGGAGATCTTCGTTTCCGAAGAATCCGACCGATCACCCGGCAATAAACCGTTTCACTGTGCGCGTGACACCGCAACCGACTTGGGCAGACAATGGACCGATAGACAACGGAAGGGGGAGTGGCAAACAGCCGCCGCCCCAACCCTGGCAATCACATCAACTGGCACGCCATCCAAGAACAGGAAGCGCGCTTGCCACTCCTCATCCGTCTCATCCCACCCCGACAAAAAGTCTTCGCGGTTGCCCCGCGCCCGGACCGCCGGCAAGCGCCTCCTCACAAACGCCTGCCCAAACGACCCAGGGAAACTTGCTCGCCCAAGGCTCTCCTCATCGCTCTTCTATTCTTTACGCCTCGCGCCGCACTCGACGCCGTCGCAGCAACAGCGGAAGTCCGCCACAGACCAACAGGATCGCCGTCGCAGGCTCCGGAACAAAGAAGAACTGAAACCGAATACTCTGGAACGTGGCGGTAATGTCCGCCGTGCCGCCGGCCGCAGCGAAGGCGTCCAACGCCGTGTTCAGAGATACATGCATGCTGGGTTCCGGCGCCGGCAGGACGAAGGAAATGTCGGCCTCCGCGAGCCCGTCCCATGGACCCGCCAAGTCGCCACTGCCCGCGGTCCGCTCGATCGGAAAGGACACCGGCGTTGTCGTCATGCCGACGTTGAACGTCCTCTGGAGGCCGCTCAACTCCGTAACGTCCCAGCCGGCGTTGGCATTGACGCGCGACGTGACGCCTGTGACGGCATATTGGCCGAACAGCGTGACGGTCACAAAGCTCAGGGAGAATCCGGGGTGAACCTGCATATCGAAACCGACGGTATCGCTGACCGCCGCCGATGCGCCGGCCGCTCCGCCGTTGACATTGAGCTGGAACCCCGTGTTGGTGAAGAACACCGTGTTGCCGGCGATGATCGGATCGCCGAAGTTTCCATTCAGGTCGCCGCCGCCGGCGTAATCAAAATTCGCGGCCGCGCCCGAAGGAACCGTCCACGGTGCCGCAACCACCTGACCTGAACCACACAAAAGAACAGCCGCCGCCCCAGTGCATACCACCAGCCATCTTGCAATCTTCATTCGCCCAGCTCCTCTCACACACCTTGCGACCACCGCCGACGGCGAGGACGCTGTTAAAGAACTTCCCCTTCTTCCTTCCGAGAACCCGCTTCCTCTCATCTGGCGAGCAAGCGATCCGGAACGAGGCCCTCTCAGAGCCTCTCTAACGACGCACGGTCCGCCGCCGCCGCATGAGCGCCAATCCTCCGAGACCCAGCAACACAAACGTGGCCGGCTCAGGAATAATCAGAAAATCAAACCGGATGGCCTGGAATGTCGCGTTGATGTCGGCCGTGCCACCGGCAGCCGCAATCGCGTCCAACGCCGTTGTCAACGAAACGCTCAAGCTGTTTGAGACACCCGGAAGAACGAACGAGATGTCTGCCTCCGCGAGTCCGTCCCAAGGACCGGCCAAATCACCGCTCCCGGGCGTCACCGCCACCGGGAAGGACACGGGCGTGGTTGTCATCGGAACGTTGAACGTCCGAAGGGCACCGGCGTTCTCGACGACTTGCCAGTTGGCCCCAACACCGACCGAAGAGCCGACGCCGGTCGCCGCAAACGAACCGAACAGGGTCACCGTCACGAAACTGAGCGAGAACCCCGGATGCACCTGCATGTCAAAGCTGGTGGTGTCGGCAAGACTGCCGGACGCACCGGTCGCCCCCCCCTGCACGTTGAGCAGGAACTGCGTGTTGGCGAAGAACAGGGAGTTCCCGGCGACGATTGGATCACCGAAGACCCCGCTGACATCGCCGCCGTTCGAGTAGTCAAAGTCCTGCGCAGTGCCGGCAGGGACGGTCCACGGAGCCGCCACAGCCGCTGCTGGAACAAACAACGGCGCGAAGGCAACCGCGCCACAGACCACAAGCTTCATCGTCGCTGTCATGCTTCCTACTCCTCAATAGCCCAACGGGCTTTTTCAAACCCCTCACCGTCATCTTTCGCGATTCAACTTCGCACGCGCCGCCGTCGCAGCAACAGAGCCAGCCCCCCGACACCCAGCATCGCCAAGCTCGCCGGCTCGGGAACAAAGAAAAACTGGAACTGGATGCTCTGGAACGTGGCGTTGATATCCGCCGTCCCACCCGCCGCCGCCAGCGCGTCGAGCGCCGTCGCGAGCGAAACGTGCAGATTGCTGTCGGCTGAAGGAAGCACAAACGAGATGTCCGCCTCTGCCAGTCCATCCCAGCTCCCGGCCAGATCGCCGCTGCCGGGGGTCACCGTCAGCGGGAAGCTCACGGGGGTGGTGGTGAGACCGACACTGAACGTTCGCTGCAACCCTGCATTTTCGACGACTTGGTAGTCGGTCGTGACATTCGACTGAGAGCCAACGCCCGTCAGGTTGTATTGGCCGAACGCGGTAATGGTCACGAACGACAATTGGAAGCCGGTATGTACCTGCATGTCGAAGCTGACGGTGTCGTTGACGTTTGCCGACGCCCCGCCTGCCCCGCCCTGAACATTCAAGCTGAGCGACGTGGACGGAAAAAAGATGGAATTACCGGCGACGAGCGGATCACCATATAGGCCGTTCAGGTCGCCGCCACCCGAGTAGTCGAAGTCTTGCGCAACGCCGGCAGGCACCGTCCATGGCGTTGCTGACGCAACCGTGGCACCCACCAGTACAGCGGCCACAGCCACTGCGCACACACCAAGGTTTTTTTGAGTCTTCATTCCCGTCCTTTCCCGATCCAAAAAGAAGGTAAGTACTTCCGTCCTCTCCTACGCGACTCCCTCGACGCCTCTATTTCCTCTACTACCACTCGTCGGCGCGTCCCACGCCACCCCCCTTCGGGGTTCTCCCTCCCCGTCTTCGTCTCCTAATCGCGGCGAGCACGCCGGCGACTGGCGCGGCGCCGAAGCAACAACGGCACACATCCACCGGCGAGCAGCATCAGCGATGCCGGTTCCGGCACGATGACCTCGGCGCGGGTCTTTTGAACAAAAGTCCCGGCCGGAGCAGCGGCGTTGACACTGAAGATATTGACCAAAGTGACCTGAAAGTCGTTCAACGGCAGTCCGTCGGGGCCGGACGGCACCCACGCGATCGAGGTCACGTCGATCGTCATGTCCACATGCCACGTCCCGTCGGCCGCGAAGGTGATCGGCGGAAACGGGATGTTGCCCGAGGTACCGGGGAAACCGGGGGCGGTCCTGAACAGGTCAAGCGTGTGGGTATGCGTGATGTCCGCGGGATTGCCACCGTAGATGCCCGACTCATGGACCGTTATCTGCGGAACGCCGGCCGGATCCACAACATTGACGCGGGTAATCGTATTGATCGACGTCCCCGGCACCACGTTGAAATTCATGTCACCGAATTCGTTCTGGAAGATGAAGCCGGACATGGTGACGGTGGGCGATCCCAACTGATTCGCAGTTCCGCCCTCTCCGTCGTGGCGGCCATTTGCCCAATTGAACTCGGCGTTGACCCCCTGGTCCGTGCCAAAGCCCCATAGCACCGCCTGCGATTCGGCCGTCACGCCAAAGGCAACGGCCGAGAAGACCGCGACCACCAGAACAGGTATGAGGGTACGCCTGCGTCGTGAAATAGACATCTTTCGTTCTCCTCCCCCAGTTGCGCCTTCCGAATCCCTCGCGTTACCGGGCACGCCAGCACCAGTATAACGCACACATCACTCTCATTTCAAGGCCGTCGCCGGAGTTTTTCGAGGACCGCCCGCAAAAAGCAGCGCCTCGCAGCAGTTGTCGCGGTGAGTCGAGCCTCTCTCCACCGTCGCTTCCCGCCGTGTTCCTCCCGACGCAGACCGGCCGATCAAAGCCGCTCTTTCCCTTCTCGGACTGCACCATATCGGAACCGCCCTGCCCGTGTCAAGCCCCATTTGAGGTTTTTTTTGAAGATTCTCAAGTATTTCCCGGACGAGGCGGTCGCGTCGAAAACGCGGATGTCGCGGTCGCTCCTCGGTCGCCCCGGCATCGGACTCGGTAACCCGGCTCCAATTCTGCGGCCGGAAGCGTGCGACCGCGCCGCCCCGATGTTCTCAACTCCCGCAGGCTCCATAGGTTACGAGTCGTGAGCACCGGCGAGCCCAGGCCCCCGCGACACCCAATGAATTGCGAGGCATTACGGATGGATCACCGCCATGTCGACAGCGTCCGGAGATCGCGTGTTCGCGCTCTGGCGATCGGTTTGGGGCGGCCCGGCACCGGGGATCGAGGCGACTCAAGGTGGTTGCAGAGCCGGTGCTTTCACGTCGCCACCCGACAATTGCCTCGGCACTAGCCGTCCGGCATACCATGGCGTCGGTCCGTCCGATTCGAGACGGTCGGTGCGGACCGGGTGTGGTGATTTGCAGCGTCCGTCGTTTTCGGACGAAAAACGGCCCTCCGCCTATTGCTTTTCAGGCCCGGCTTCTGATATGATGCGGTCGGCGAGGGTGAAGAGCCATGCGTCCGACCGGGCCCCGTTTTCGCAGTGGATCGCGCAAGCCAACCGGAGCAGGCGGTTCCACGGCGTAAACAGGAGGGACTGTATCCACATGTGCCGTCGAAACCAACGGATCCTCATCCTCGTTCTGATCTGCGGTCTGCTCCTGATAGATACTGTCGTCTCGGTAGCGCAAATCGGGCCGGATGTCATCGTCGGCGACCTGTTCGGGGACGGTTCGCAGTACTGCCAGGTCAGGCGATGGGGCAAGCTGGCGAACAGCGACATCACCGCCTACTCGTGCGGTACCATCTCCTGCAACGTCGGCGACCAGCCCGCGGCGTGGATCCAGCTTTCGACCAATCACCCGGCCATCGGTCAACAACTCTACCGCTTGAAGGGTGGCCAATTCGAGCAGATCGGTCTGTCCTGGGTGAAGCATGGTTTCTTTGCCTTGACGGAAGATTTCTGCTCGGGGCCCGGCGGTTGCATTACCCCGCCGGGGAACTCCGGCGACTATCTGGGTGTAGGCTGCTCCGACCCCTACAGCAACACGCTCAACGGCCTCCAGACCCGGCTCGGTCCCCGTTCCGACATCAACGCCGCGACCGGCGCGTTCAATTGGCCGTTCACCACCTGGGGGCAGCCGGGCGACACGATCTGGAAACGTCTGCAGATCCACGACGCCGACCTGGACCCCGCGCTGAATGCCGGCGCGACCTACCTGATCGAGGGCCAGTACGTCACCGCTGACGACACCGCCGCCGGAAACGGGCTGAACAACGTTTCCTACCGCGAAGTGCAGGTCACCGAGGTGAATCCCGGGAACTTCGACCTCAAGCTGATCGGCACCACGGTCCCACTCGTGCCCGCGCTGTCCGCCTGGAGGACGTCCGACCCCTTCGTGCAGGAGATCGTGCTGGATATTCCCAGCGATGGGCGGATGATACTGGCATACAAGGCCACCACGCTGGGCGCCAATCTGTGGCACTATGAATACGCCCTCTACAACATGAACTCCGACCGGTGCGGCCAGTCTCTCTCCGTCGACATTCCCGCCGGGGCCAACGTCTCCAACGTGGCGTTCCACGACGTCGATTATCACGGCGGCGACGGTGTTCCGTTCGGCGTAACCTATTCCGCCGTCGACTGGGCTCCCGTCGTGACGGCGAACAGCGTGAGCTGGGCGACCGACACGTTCGCGACCGACCCGAACGCAAACGCCCTTCGTTGGGGCACCGTCTATAACTTCCGGTTTGACGCCGACGTGCCGCCGCAGCCGGCGACCGTGACGATCGGCCTGTTCAAACCGGGGACGCCGACTTCCATGCAGGCAGTCGTAAACCTGGTCGCCTCCACCGCCGACTGCAACCAGAACGGCCGAGACGATACTGCGGACATCGCCTGCGGGGGCGGCAACGTCTGCAACGGACTCGCCGGTAGTTTCGATTGTGACTTGGACGGCATCCCGGACGATTGTCAGGTGGCCGATGTGCTGCTGCCCTTCATCGACGTGCCGGTCAACCCGCCGCTGGCCATCCCGGACGGAGCCGCGCAGTTCGTATCCGACTCGGTCACCGTTCCCGATACCGGCGTGATCGTCGACCTGGACCTCGGCGTCAACATCACCCACACGTGGAACGGAGACCTGACCGTCCGACTCACCCACAATGCCACAACCGTCGTGGTCATCGATCGGCCCGGCTTCCCCTGCGTCGATTCAAACTTCGGATTCAACAACGATGGGTTCAGCATTTTCCTCGATGACGAGGGGATGGGCGGATACGTCGAAGACATCGACGTCCCCACCGGCGTCGTGTCGCCCCCGAGCTTGGTGCCCAACCATGCGCTCTCCGCATTCGACGGCCAGGACCCGTCGGGCGTGTGGACGATCGAGGTGCGCGACGATGTCGCCCAGGACAGCGGCACGCTCGACAACTGGTCGATGCGAATCGCTCTGAAGGGAACGGTCGCACCGTGTCCGCCTCCCTGCGTCTGTCCGGGTGATCTGGACGGAAACGCCGCTATCGACGGCAGCGACATCGGACCCTTCGTGGACATGTATCTCGGCTCCCTGCCGGTCGATCCGTGCGCCGAGCTGGCCGCACCGGACGCCGTGCCGCTGGACGCGGCCGATCTGACCGCCTTTGTCGCCGCATTGTTGAATGGTACGTGCCCGCCGTAGCGGTTCATTCCAGTTCAGTCTGCGGATACAGCATCGGCGGTCGATTTCGTTCCCGACCCCCCGCATGGAGTTGGGCACCCGTGCCCAGCCGGGTGTGGGACAGTTTCGGCGGTGGGGTGCCACGGGCAACTTGCCTGCCCGTGTCCGCGAAAGGCCCTGTCCGTCGATGCACTGGCCGACAAGCCGCCAGTGGCACCCATCGGAGCAGCCGGGCGTTGCCGCCAAGACTGTCATGGACCGTGCGCAGCCGCCGCACGACGCGACCGCTTGCCCGGCCACTCAGCTTGAAGATACACTGTCGAAAAGGGCGACTGCGCCCCCCATAGTCCATCGAATCGCCACAGGAAGTTCATCGTGATCGTCATCATGCAACCCGGTGCCGCCCAGTCGGACGTCGACCACGTCGTACAGCTCGTCAAAGACTTTGGCCTGCGGGACCACGTCATTTTCGGTACGGACCGCACGGTCGTCGCGGCCATCGGAGACAAACGCGACGTCGACACGGGCGCCATCGAAACTGCGCCCGGGGTCGACCGTGTCGTCCCGATCCTCGCGCCCTACAAGGTCGCCAGCCGCGAGGTCCAGAAGGATCCGTCGGCCGTTCCGATCGGATGTGGCGCGATCATCGGCGGCCGGAAGGTCGGCATCATCGCCGGTCCGTGCAGCGTGGAGTCCCGTCAGCAACTGCTGGAAACGGCCATGGCCGTCAAGGAGGCCGGTGCGATCGGCCTGCGAGGGGGCGCCTTCAAGCCGCGAACCAATCCGTACCAGTTCCAGGGTCTCGGCGAGGAGGGTCTCGAGTTGCTCGCTGAAGCCCGGGAGCAGACCGGCCTCGCGATCGTCACCGAGGTCATGAGCATCGCGCAGGTGGATCTTGTGGGCCGCTATGCCGACGTCCTTCAGATCGGCACGCGGAACATGCACAATTTCAACCTGTTGAGGGCGTGCGGCCGGAGCGACAAGGCCGTGATGCTGAAACGCGGCTGGTGCGCGACGCTCAACGAGTTCCTCCTCGCCGCCGAATATATCATCAACGCCGGAAACCGGAATCTGATCCTCTGCGAGCGCGGTATCCGCACCCATGAGACCTATGTCCGCAACACCCTGCCGCTGGCAATCGTTCCCGCCATCAAGCGGGAAAGCCACCTGCCAATCGTCGTCGATCCCTCGCAGGGCACCGGCCACGCCTACATGGTCCCGGCGATGTGCCGCGCGGCGATCGCCGCCGGAGCCGACGGCCTGCTGATCGAGGTGCATGGCGATCCCGAACACGCCCTGACGGACGGTGCCCAGTCGATCACGCCCGAGACCTTTTCCAAAACCATGAAAGAGTTGGCGGCCGTCGCCAAGGCGGTGGGACGCGAGTTGTAGCCTTGCGGTAGCGTCGAGCTGTGCGGCGGGCGCGCCGTGCGCCCGACGACCCTCCTCAACCGGCCGGACCGGTCGTGGCGCGGTCGGCCTCGCGACACGCTTCCACACGACGCACCAAGCGGCCGGCACGCTCGGTCTGGCCCACCTTCCGAGCAAGCTCCATCGCACGCTCGTAATGGTGGATCGCTTCGGCCGTCCTGTGCTGCCGGACCAATAGCGCCGCGAGATGTTCGTGTGCGCGGATGTAGTCGGGCACCTGCCGGAGGGCCTCGAGGAAAGCCGCCTCGGCATCGGCCAAACGGCCCTGTTCGGCAAACAGTGAACCGCGCGCCGCGTGGGCCTCGGCAAAGCCCGGCTGAAGCTGGGCGGCCCGGTCGTAGTGGAGCAGGGCTTCATCACTGCGACCGACGGACTCGAGGGCGCCACCCAGCAGATAGTGCGTCTGGACCGAGTTCGGAATCCGGCGCAACGCCGCCCGGAACTGCTCGATCGCTTCATCAAATCGGCCCTGCCGGACGAGGGCGGCGCCGAGGTTGCGATGTGCGGCGGCGTAGCCGGGCCTCAGACGCAGCGCTTCTGTGAACTGACGCATGGCGTCCTCCGGTCGGTCCAGCGCCGCCAGCGCGGAGCCGAGGTTGTTGTGAGCCTCGGGGAAGGCCGGTACGCGGGCCAGCGCCCGCCGATACAAGCGGATCGCCTCGTCATAGCGTTGCGCCTCGGCGAGGACCGTGCCGAGGTTGTTCCAGGTGGCAACGCGTGGTTCGTAGCCGGGCATGATCGGCCAGTTGGCGGCGATGGCCGCGAGCACGCCCCAGACCGCCGCGCGATAGAGCCTGCCCGACTGCCGTTGTGCGACGAGCCTCGCGCCATGGACCAACCCCGCGGCAGCAAACAGGACCAGGATCGGCACGAGCGGCATGCGGTAGCGCGCAAACACGAAGAACAGCGTCACACCCGCCGCGATGGCCGCCATAAGAGCATACAGCAGCCAGAGACGACGCCGGTCCTTCCACGTCACGCAAAAGCCAAACGCCGCCAGCGGACAGATCACGCCGAAATGCAGGCCAGGGTATAGCGCCGCCAGAAGCATCGATCCGTCGCAGTAGGACTCGAGGTCCTCGGAATCCTCAAACTCCCGGGCATTCCAGACAAGAAGCCACTTTCGCACCATCAGCCGCAGCCACCGGCCGGGAGCCGCCCGGACCTCCGACCAGGTCCGTGTCGTCCAGTAGCGGGAAACCTCCTTCGGCGTCAGAGGCCGACCGGCGTCCGCCTCGGCGAGTTCGGTGGCATCAAGACGTTCATATTGCGGCCCGTTTCGGCCGATCCGCAGCGGGACATACAGCCCGGTGGCTCGGGCGCCGTTGCCGATGTAGAGATTCGTGCCGAACTGCGAGGTCGTGATGAGAAACTGCCGGCCGACGGCGTAGTTTCGCCACCCGACGGGGACCAGGACGGCCACCAGGCCGACGGCAAACCAAGCCGTCTTCGCGATCCGCCGCACGCGGGACGTCCGGCGAAAGTGGACCCACCGCCACACGGGGATGAGGCCGATCAGGATCAGGGCGTGTTCGCGGGTCAGGGCGAACAGCCCCAGGACGAGTCCGATCCACATCATCCGCCGCCGACCGGCATGGACCATCTCCGCGCTCAGGAGAAAAAGCAACAGGGTCATCCAGAAGAGACCCAGGCTGCCTTTCTGAATGATCAGGTCAAAAAAAATCGCCGGAGGATAGAGCGCGAGCAGCGCACCCGCGACGAGTCCGGCACGAAGCGAAAACAGTCGCCGGCCGGTCAAGGCGAGCAGAACGCAAGCGGTCGACCCGAGCAGGACCTGAAGGAGACGGACGACGAAGAGGTCGCGTCCGAACACGGTGTAGACCGACGCCAGCAAGTAGGGATAGAGCGGCGCCTGATAGAACACTTCCCGGCCGATCCAGTCGCCGCCTGCGATCTGCTGCGCCCACGCGTCGTAGGCTCGCGCGTCCGAGATGAGGACCGAATACATCGGCGTATCGGAGACCTGGATCAGACACGCGAGGCGGACCCCGAAGGCCAGCGCGAACACGGCAACGAAGCCAACACGAGATCGATCAGACGCCGTTGTGTTCGGAGAGGAGGCCATGGAGATTACCGGCTGCCCTGCGGCATGAGCACACCAACTCTACGTCCGGACCTCCGGCGCATCAACCTCCGTCCGGCACGACCGCCGGCGCACGGTCCGCGACAGTCTTGGCGGCGACGCCCGGCCAGCCCAATGGGTGCCACTGGCGGCTTGTCCGCCAGTGCATGAGCGGAGAGCACCGTGCGCGGACACGGGCAGGCAAGCTGCCCGTGGCACCCCGCCGCCGATTGTGTCACGGGGCCGACGGCGCCGACGAGCGGGAGGCGATCAGAATCCCCGCGAGGATCAGCCCTCCCCCCGCGGCCTGAAGCGGCGCGATCGGCTCGTCGAGCAGGGCGCGGGCGAGCATCGTCGAGCCGATCGGCTCACCGAGGATGAAGACCGACAAGGTGGTAGCCGGCAGATATCGCAGCGCCCAGTTCAGCGAGCCGTGGCCCAGGAGTTGCGGCACGACGGCGAGGAGGACAAAATATACATAGGTAGCCATTCGATAGCCGCCGAAGCCGTGTCCCGTCACACCGGCCCACGCGACCAGCAACACCGCCGCGACGGCATAGACGGGCACGATGTAGGAGAGCGTATCGAGATCGCGGCGAATCTTTCGGCCGACGAGGAAGTAGGACGAGGCCATCACGGCCCCGCACAGTGCCAGGGCGTCGCCATAAAGCGTGCCGCCGGCGGCTGCCGAGTCCGACAGGGCGATGAGGACGCCGCCCAGCCCCGACACGCCGATGGCGACGACGAGGCCGCGGCCCACACGTTCGCGGAACAGCGCGAACGAGGCCAGTCCGACAAAAAGGGGGTTCGTCGTGACGATGACGACCGAACTCAGCACCGACGTGTGTTTCAGCGACGCGATCCAGAAGTGGAAGTGGGCCGCGAGAAGCACCCCCGCCAGCACCAGGTACTTGACGTGGGCGCGCCGCAGACGGAGCCGGCGCCGCCGGCCCACCGCCACGGGCGTCAATACGACTGTCGCAATCCCCAGCCGGGCCGCGGCGATGACCTCCGGCGGAGCGTCGTCACACAGCTTGATCAGGACCGCCGCCGTCGAGATCGACACCACACCCAGCGCGAGGACCAGCGGCAGCAGCGGATGTCGGTGCGTCAACGGCGTCGCCCCACGGCCCGCGTCCGACCGCAATCGCGGACGGTCGCCGGGGAAAGACTACCCGCCCGCCCGCCGCAGGGCCAACAACGGGGCATCGGCGCGCCCCGATCGGTCTCGTGTGATCTCGCCGTCTCGCGACTCCCGTTTCCTTCTCTCTCCACGGTTCTCCAAAACAAATCGGCAATTGGCCCTATAATCGCCGCGTATGAGCCGGCCACGCCTCACTGTCACCGTTCTCGGCTCGGGCACCTCGCACGGCATCCCGATGATCGCGTGCGACTGCAACGTCTGCACGTCGACCGATCCACGCGACCAGCGGACGCGACCGAGCATCGCGGTGCAATACGACGACACGACGCTCTTGATCGACACGGCGCCGGAGCTGCGGCTTCAGTGCGTCGCTCGGGACGTGCGGCGGGTGGATGCCGTGCTCTACACGCACCACCACATCGATCACCTCGCCGGGTTGGACGATCTGCGACGGTTCAACTGGGTCCAGCAGGCGGCGCTCCCCTGCTTCGGACAGCCGGAGACGCTCGACCGCATCCGCACTATGTTTGCATACGTCTTTAAGGAGGAGACGGGCTACACCTCCAAGCCGGAGCTGACGCTGCACGAGATCGACGGACCGTTCGAGATCGGCGGACGCCTCATCACGCCGATCCCGCTGCTCCACGGCCCGATGACGGTGCTGGGATTCCGCATCGACGACTTCGCCTATTGCACAGACGTCTGTGAAATACCGGAGACGTCCTGGCCACTGTTGGCGGGCCTCGACGTGCTCATCCTCGACGCCCTCCGCAAGCGACCGCACCCGACGCACTTCAACCTCGAACAGGCCGTCGATCACGCCAAACACATCGGCGCCCGGCAGACCCTCTTCACGCACATCGCACACGACCTCGGCCACGAAGACACCAATCGAAACCTGCCGCCGGGCATGGCCCTGACCTACGACGGACAGGTGATTCGCACAAGGTGACCCGCGTAGGGTCCGCTGTGCGGACCACGCCTCATAGGAAACCTCTGCGGACGCACGGGTCCGCACGGCGGACCCTACACTGTGAATCTCGGCCGTACGTGGCCGGTCAATGATCGGTCGTCGCCTGGGTGGCGGGCAACGCCGAACCGGCCGGCGGCGTCGGGCGGCGCTCCCACGGGCGGTAGGCGAGCAGCAGCGCGGCGATGGTGATGACGATGCCGGCGGTCGCGAGGATCACGCGCCACCGCTGGAGCCGGACCTGACGCTCGGCGGCCGCGGCGGATCGCTCCGCCGGGGTCGGCGCGGTCGGACCGGAGACAGGCGCGACCGGAGCCTCGGCATGAGCGGCGCGGGCCGATTCGCCCGCCCCGGCCGCCTTCTTCGCGGCCTTCAGCCGAGCCTTGGCGGCCTTCTTCGCCGCCTTTACGTCGTGTTTCGTTTCGCTCATCGCATCGATTCCGCCCCCGGAACTTTTTTCTTGCCACCCGCCGCCGCCTGCGGATAATGCCCGCACGGGCCGGACTCTACAACTCTATCTCATGGACGAGGTGCCGCATGAAGACGACGACGCGAAGGCAGACGCTCGAATCGCTGTTCACCTGGCTGAATCGGCTGCCCGCGCGGGCGCCGCTGGGCGAGTTGGGGACGCGGCTTCGATCGCTGCACATTGATCTCGATTCGGTCTCCGACCACCTCCGCTTCAGCGCAGACCGCTACATGCGCAATCTCGTCCGCGAGGGCCGCTATTATCACGCCCTGTTCCTCTGCTGGCGGAGCGGCCAGCGCAGCCCGATCCACGATCATGCCCGGTCGGTGTGCGGCTTTCGGATCCTGACCGGCACGGCGACCGAGACGGTCTTCGACGCCTCGCCGAGCGGCCTGCTCAAGGCAGTCTCATCGACCGATCATCCCGTCGGCCACGTCGTCGTCTCACGCGGGAGCGACATCCACCAGGTCTCCAACCTGCAGGCCGAGGGCGTCGATCTCGTCACGCTGCACATCTACTCGCCGCCGCTGCGGGCGATGAAGAGCTACTCGATCACCGACCGACACGTCGGCGAGTTTCGCCCGACCGTCGACGAATTCACACTCGGCAGCGGCATCTAGACAAAAGAATTTGACCGCGCCGGCGCAGCGGGGTGCCACGGGCAGCTTGCCTGCCCGTGTCCGTGTGGGGCACAATCCGTCGAGGCACTGGCGGACAAGCCGCCAGTGGCACCCGCCGGGTCCTGCGTGGCACCGCCGCGTCCCGGAACATGGCCCGCTACGGCACGACCACGACGACGTTGCTCGCGCCGCTCTCGCCGCCGGCGTTCTCCGCGGTCATGTGATACTGGATCGTCTTGCCCGTCGGCTGACCGGACAGCAGCGCGCTGAGCGCATCCTTCGACACCGCCTCCTGCAGGACGAATCCGCTGTCGGTCGGCAGCCGGCGATAGACGTTGTAGAACTGCGGTTCCCCTTCGGCCGGCAGCGGCGGAGCCGCGCTCCAACTCAGCGTCACGTCCCCGCCGGTTGGCCCGACGAACGCCTGCAGCGTCTCCGGCACCCCGGGGGCCTGCGCCGCCGCCACGATCGCCTGCACGCGGTAGAGCAATTCGTAAACCACCACGCGGTCGTCCGAGTCGATGAACTTCTCGTGCAGAACCATCGCGAGAAAGCCCGTCACGATCACGACCCCGTCCAGCTCCTGGCGCGTCTGGTCCAGCAGGGTGAACGCCCCGGGCGCGGCGGCATCGTCCCGGCGCGGGTCCGATCCCTGCCGCAGCCGTCGCTCCGCCACCAGGACCGCGAAGCGGGCCCCGCGCCGCCCGACCGCCGTCTCCGGCGCGGTCGGCTCGTCAGTAAACGCGACGTACGCCGCGGGCATCGTCTCGCGGAGCAGGGCCTCTCGAATCGCGCGGCGATAGCCGCCCGACACGCCCCGGACGGTGCGAAACAGCGGCGAGCCGTTGAACACAGCGGCCGTCAGCCGGGAGACGAAGGCGTCTTCGATATCACCGAGTCGAGACACGTCAGCTAATCAGTCATCAGTAGCCAGTTACCAGTTGTCAGTGACCAGTTGCCAGTTACCAGTTGGCGGGCGGTCGATTCTTGTTCAGCCGCGACCCGAAGGGGAGCGCGTTCGACGACTACACGTCTTCAAGGCTGTCGCGCGTCATGGTCCGCGGGGGACCGGCCGCGTCGCCGATCAGGCCGAGCGCGTCGTTCTCGGGCAGGAGCATCGCCGACGGCAACTGCACCAGCCCGGCCGCCACGCGGCTCAACCAGGCCACGGCCTCGTCGTGCCGCCGCACGATGTCCGCCGGCACCGGCGGCCGGCGGCTGTGCAGGCGATAGGCCGCCACGTCCAGCACGAAGGTCCGCAACACGGCCCCGACCTCGTCTTCCGCCGCGACGTCCACCGGAACTCGGTAGCGCGTGGCCAGATAGCTGTCGGCCTCGCCCTCGGCGCCCAGCCGGGCCTCGTCCACGCGGGCGGTGTCGACCTGGCCCGTCCCTGCGTCGTCGGTCAATTCGACGAGCGTCGCCGTTCCGATCCACTGCTCGATTGCGCTGTTGGTAACGTAGGCCATAGCTTTCGTAGCTTTCGTAGTGTGGGCACTGCCCACCTCGTGTGCTTTCAGTCTTCGGCTTTCGGTTTTCGGCTTTCAGCTACATACGCCGTTACACGAAGTCCGTGCGAACCGCGAACTGCCAGTAGCCGTAGGCCATGCGATAGCGGGCACGGACGCCGAACAGAAACTTCTCGCGGCGGAACCCCTCGTCGGAGTCCTCGGTCTGCGCCCCGAACTCGATCGGCTCGCGATCCTGGAAGATGAACGGCCGCACGACGCCGTCGGTCTTGAGCAAATACCACTTCGACAGATCGGTCAGCCACGGAAACGAGATCACCCGCGCGATCCCCGCCAGGATGTTCGGCTCGTTGTCGACGACCGTCATCGAGACGGCCTCCTTCGCGGAGAACAACATGGTCGGCGGCACGACGCAGACCAGCGCGCTGGTCGACAGCATCAGCGGCTGCCCCTGGTCGTCCTTGAAGTTCAGCATCGCGGCGATCGCCGTCTTCAACGCCCCCTTGAACTCCAGTGCCGTCGGGTCGTCCGCGGAAAAGATGTTCGCGTCGAGCAGGTTGCTCTGCGCCCCGGACGCCCCCGACACATGGTTCGCGTTGTAAAACGACACGCCGTCATAGCTGTCATTGCCGGGCGTCTCGCCGTTGATGAGCAACTGGGCAATGAGGAAATCCTTGTGCGTCGCCGCCCGCTGGGCCAGCTCGGCAACACGCAGGCGGATCTGCCCGGTCTGGTCGTCGCTGATCTCGTCGCGATCGACCTCCAGCGTCGCCTCGTACTTCAGGTTCTCGACCGAATAGCTCTCCGTCCGCAACCCCTGCGCCAGCCGGCCCGTGCCCCACTCTCGCACCTGCGGCACCGTCCCCAGCCAGCGGTACTGCTCGCGGTCGGACGTCGAAACGACGCGCGTCGACAAGTCTCGAAAATGTGTCGGCGTGGCCTCCAGTCCGTTGAAGAACTCGCTCCGCAACCCCTTCGTCAACAACCCCGTGTTGATGATCGCCATCGTATGATCTCCTCAAGTTCTGCGCTCGCGCGCTGCGCGCTCCGCTCCGTGCCGCACTCAGGGCAGTTCCACATACCGCACCGTCAACATCCCCCCGACGCCCGCCGCCGCCGTGGCGGCGGACACCCGCGCCCAGACGCGCGTGGCCGTCGCCACGTCCCGCGCCACCAGGGGCACAGTCGACGGCTGCCCGTTCGTCAGCGTCGTCAGGTCAAACGCCGCCACCAGTTCGTTCGGCACAGCCGCGCCCGTGCCCACATCCAACACCCCGGCGTCCGGCTTCGTGTTGAACGACACGTCGATATTGACGACCTTGATCGCACGCTGGCTGATCAGCACCGGGTTCGTCGTCGCCGTCCCCGTCAGACTCTCCAACGCCGCGCTCACGACGTGCTCGACCTGCGGCGCCGATGCCGGCCGGATGCGGACGATGCCCGTCGTCGCGCTCAGCGCCTCGATCAGCACGCCGCAGGCGCTCTGCCCCCCACCGAACACCACCGACGCGGTGGCGTCATCGACGGCATAGACCGGAGCGCCCGCCCACCCCTGCGCGGCATTGTTGACCGGCATGATGAAATCGCCCTGGGTATACAATCGCACGGCGAGGTCGCCGCCCGCCCCGCCGGTGTTGTCGGCCTCCTCATAGGCGACGCCCGCGAAGACATCGCCCGCCACGAGCGCCCGCACATAGCCCGTCGCCCGCTTGATGCCCGCCAGTGAACCCTTGAAGACGTGCCCGCCGGCCACGATCCCGAACGACCGCAGTTCCTGATCCACAAAACGATTCAGTTCTCGATTGGCCACAAGTGGCATGATGGACTCCAGTTGTCAGTTGTCAGTTTTCAGTCGTCAGTTGTAGGGTGGGCACTGCCCACCTCATACGCCTTCTGCTTTCGGTTTTCG